>DATFES010000574.1:0-2787 GCA_035250945.1 Alphaproteobacteria bacterium
GATGGCTTGCTGCGGGTCGATGGCCGGCGGATCTTGCTCACTCCGCTCGGCCGAAAACTGCGGCGCGCCGTCGCTGCGTGTTTCGATCGATATCTCGGAAACGATGAATCGCGCCATTCGCGCGCCGTTTGAAATTATCGGGGCTGTCTGCGCCGTGCGTGCGGGCGTATAGTCCACATGACTCCGATGTCGCCGGCCGCCGCGATGGAGTTCGAGGAATACCCTCTTCTCAACGTGCCGACCTTAATGCTGATCGTGCTCCGCGCCGCGGCCGCGGGACCGGTCACCATCGAGGCCTGCCGAGCCGATCTCGACCGGTTGCTCGCGCGCGCCAACGAGCGCCCCGGGGTGAGCGATAAGGATATGATCGCGCACCTCGCCAAAGCGCGCGACCATCTTGTCGCCGCGCGACTGCTGACGCGCATCGATGCGGATCGTTCCGTCATCACCGAACGGGGCCGCCGCGCGCTCGCCGACCATCCCGACGGCATCGACGATTCGGTCCTCGAGCAGTTCGCCGAATTCCAGGCGCACATCGCGGCGAGCACGAAGCGCCGCACGGCAGTCGATCAAGAGGTATCGGCCGCCAAGGAGTACGACCAGGGTTACGCCGCCTTTCTCGCCGGCGAGACGCAGCGCGAAAATCCCTATGATTTCGACGCCGCCGAGCACCTCCTGTGGGATTGCGGCTGGTTTGCGGCGCTCGACGACGACATCGCGCATCAGCACCGCCATCGCCCCCTGAAGCGCGACTAAGGGCTGCTCCCGCGCGCTCAGCCGCCGCCCGGCGGGATCGCACCCTTGCGCTCCACGATCATCTTGTACGCCTCGGGAACGCGGTGCCGTGCGAAGTCGAAGGTCGTTGTCTTGTAGGATCGCGTGAGGTCGAGATCGCAGCGCGCGACGATCAACTCGTCACCAAGCGTCACCGCCTGCGCGGCGATCTCGCCCGAGGGCGCAATGATCGCCGTGCCGCCGATTTGATCGACGCCCTCCTCCTTGCCTGCCTTGGCCACGCCGACGACCCATGTCCCGTTCTGGTAGGCGCCCGACTGCATGACGAGGTGGTTGTGGAAATTGCTGAGATTGTCGTGCTCGGGGGCCGGCGGATTGTGGACCGGCGTATTGTACCCGAGCATCACCATCTCGACGCCCTGCAGCCCCATGACGCGATAGACCTCGGGCCAGCGCCGGTCGTTGCATATGCACATCCCCATATTGCCGCCGAAGGCGCGCACGACCGGAAAACCAAGGTTGCCGATCTCGAAGTATCGTTTCTCGAGATGCTGGAACGCGCGCCACGGCTCGTGCTCGGCGTGCCCGGGGAGATGGACTTTGCGGTACTTGCCGACGGTCTTGCCGTCCTTGTCGACGAGGATCGCGGTGTTGAAGCGCCGGATCTGGCCGCCCTCGCGCGCGAACTCCGCATAGCCAATGCAAAAACCGAGTGCAAGCTTCTGCGCCTCGGCGAACAGCGGCCGGGTGGCGGGGCCCGGTATCTCGCGCTCGAAGAAGAAATCGATCTCTTCCTGGTCGGAAAAGTACCAACGCGGGAAAAACGTCGTCAGCGCCAGTTCGGGGTAGACGACCAGATCGCAGCCCGAGGACTTCGCCTGGCGCATTAGTTCGATCAGGCGTCCGACGACCTGTTGTCGGCTGTCGTTGCGCGCGATGGGGCCTAGTTGCGCCGCCCCGACGGTGATTGTCCGGCTCATTTACTTCACTCCCGAAGCTCGCTGACTACGCCGCAAGGCGTAGCATGACATGCAGCAGCACGTTGGCGCCGGCGGCGATATCGGCCGGCGCCGTGTGCTCGGCGGGATTGTGGCTGATTCCCTTGACCGAGGGGACGAAGATCATTCCGGTCGGGCAAATCCGCGCCAGCATCTGCGCGTCGTGGCCGGCGCCGGAGGTCATGCGGCGATGCGAGTATCCGAGTTCGGCGGTCACGTCCTCGACCAGACGCACGACGCCGGCATCGAACGACACCGGCGCGAAGCGCGCGAGGCGCCGCGTGCCGATTTCGACGCCTTCGCGCGTCGCGAGCTGCGTAAGGAAGTCCGAGAACCGCGCCTCGGCGGCCATCAATACCTCATCGTCGGTATTGCGCAGATCGACGGTCGCCTTGGCCCGCGCCGCCACGACGTTGATCAAATTGGGGAACAGGTCGACTTTGCCGACGGTCCCCACTTGGGCCCCGCCGATCGTCCGAGGCAGTTCGCGGACGAAGGCGGCGATCGCTCCGGCGCAGTATCCGGCGTCGTGGCGGAGCCGCATCGGCGTCGTTCCCGCGTGGTTGGATTGGCCGACGATCGTGACCTCTTGCCACGAGATCCCCTGCAGGTTCTCGACCGCCCCAATCGCGATCCCTTCGGCGTCGAGGACCGGCCCCTGTTCGATGTGCAGTTCGACGAAAGCATGCGGCCGAATCGTCCCCGGCGCGAGATCGCCGCGATATCCGATGCGTTCGAGTTCGTCGTCCAGACGCTTTCCGTCGATCGCCGTCACCTGGCGGGCATCGTCGAGCGACATTCCGCCGACATAGGTCAGCGAGCCGAGCATGTCGGGAGCGAAGCGCGCGCCTTCCTCGTTGGTAAAGAACGCCACGGCCAACGGCCGGCGGGTAACGATCCCCGCCTCGTTAAGCACTCGCACGACCTCGAGACCCGCCAGCACGCCGTAGTTCCCGTCGTAGCGACCTCCGGTGCGCACCGTGTCGATGTGCGATCCGGTCATCACCGGCATCACGTCTTCCTGTCCCTTGCGGAGCGCCACCACGTTGCCGAT
>DATFES010000576.1:0-4578 GCA_035250945.1 Alphaproteobacteria bacterium
GTCGCTTCCTCGATCGTCAGCCCCTCGACGTAAGGCCAGGGATACCAAGAAGCCTTCATGCCGGGCGCGACTTCGGGACGATTGAACGTCTCCATCCGCACATACTTCGCCGACGATAGCGGCTTGGCGTATTCGACGAACGCCTTCATCGGGATGCCGGTCCACGGCACCGCCATCGCCCACGCCTCGACGCAGCGATGACGATAGAGCCGCTCCTCGACGGCGACCGACTTCAACACATCGTCGATTCCGACGATGCGCTCTTTCTCGACCATGCCGTCGATCTTGATCTCCCACGGACGGAGCGGCAGGCGCTGCGCCGCCTGCCAGATGTTCTTCGATGAGCCAAACTCATAAAAATTGTTGTAGGTTGTCGCGACTTTCTCGTCGGTGATGTCGCGATCGAGGCGATAGCGCATGTTGCGCGCCGCCGGATACAGGCCCGCCGAGGGATCGACTTCCTGCGCGACGGCGACATTGGCCAGTTCGTCGTCGCGGCCGTTGAGGGCCCACAACGCTCCGGCGCCGGCCACCGCCAGACCGCCCGCGCCCAGACGGATGAAGCGTCGTCGGTTCAAGAATGCGTGCTCGGGCGTCGCGGCTGAATCGGGAAGCTCCCAGCCCTTTTTCCGCTTGATGTCCATCCTGCCCTCCGTCCGGCGCAGTCCAATTCCTTGAAATATTTGGCTCGCCCAGGAAAATCGCAAGTCAACAATGGGTGAGAAGCCTCACCGATATGTGAACCCTGCCGATGGGTTTGGCAACGGCCGACTTTCCAGCCGTCCGCCTCAGATGGCGCGGCCCTTCTTGCGGGCGCGCTGCTTCAGGGTCTCCAAATTGGCCTTAACACCCGGCAAATGCGGGTGGATTTTCGACGCCGCCTCGAACGCCGCCACCGCTTCCTCATCGCGCTCGAGCGCCATGTTAATCAGCCCAAGCCCCGACAGCGCGCCGAAATGACGCGGCTCCAGCTTGAGCGTCTTATCGACGTCCTTGGCCGACTCCTCGTAGGCGCCAAGGAGGTAGAGCACCGTGGCGCGTTTGTTCCAGCCCTCGGCGAAATCAGGCTTGCGTGTCGTCACCGCATCGAAAAGTTCGAGCGCGCCGGCCAGGTTGCCGCCCTGCATCGCCTGCAACCCGAGACCCATCAACGTGTCCGTGGCCGGATCGTTGGCTTCGGACCAGATCTGCCAGATGACGAATTCGATCAACTGCGCCTCTTGTGGCTGTTCGGTCGACTTGAGCCGTTCGAACAGGTCGCCCAGCCGGGCGTCGGTCTGGTCCGCGACGGCCCGTAGCGGCGCGCACAGGGCCAAAAGCACGACGACCACGGCGGAGAATCTGCGCATCGCGACGCAGTATGGGGCGGACTCGGCCGGCTGTGAAGCCGCGAGGTGTGATCTGGCTCACTGGACAACCGATGGCCGCTCTGTGAAATAGAACCGCCAGCGCTTCACCACCGGTAATCCCTCCATGTCCGTCTCGCAGCATTTCGGTCGCGATTACGCCGACGCTCGCGCCAAGTTTCTCGCCGCCGCCCGCAGCGCCGGAGCGGTCTTACGCCACAATCAGAACCCATTGCGCGGGCCCAATGGCGAACGTTTGTTCACCGATGTCGCCTGGTATGGTCCGACCGACGCCAAACGCGTGTTGATGACCGTCTCGGGAACGCACGGCAACGAAGGGTTTTGCGGCTCGGGAATTCAGGTCGGCTGGTTCGAGCGTGGGCTGCACAAGGAGCTGCCGCCGGGCGTGGCGCAGGTCGCGGTCCACGCGGTCAATCCGCACGGCTTCGCCTGGGTCCGCCGGGTGACCGAAGACAATGTCGATCTCAATCGCAATTTCGTCGATTACGCGGCGCCCTTACCCGAGAACCCGGGATATTGCGAGCTTGCCGAGGCGATCTGCCCTACGGAATGGAACGAAGTCACGCGCGCCGCCAGTCACGCGTCGTTCGCGGCTTACGGCAAGAAACATGGCGCAATGGCGCTGCAATCGGCGATCTCCGGCGGCCAGTACACTCACCCGCTTGGACTCTTCTTTGGCGGCCACGCGCCGACCTGGTCGCGGCGAACGATGATCGCCGTCGCCAAGCAATACCTGGCGCCGGCCAAGGTCTGCGCGGTGGTCGATTATCACACTGGGCTTGGACCCTACGGCTACGGCGAGCTGATTTCGGTGCTTCCGCCCGACGGCGAAGCGTTCGCGCGCACCCGCGATTGGCTCGACGGCGAGGTCACCTCGCCCGATCTCGGTTCGTCGAAATCGGCGGTGGTGGTCGGCGCCAACCAGTTGGGAATCGTGTCGACCGCTCCCGACGCCAAATGCGCCGCCATCGCGCTCGAGTACGGCACCTTCGCGCTCGAGGAGGTCCTCGAGGCGTTACGGGCCGACAATTGGCTGCACGCCAACGGCGACCTCGACTCGCCGCTCGGGCGCAGGATCAAGAGCGACGTGCGGCGCGCGTTATATCCCGACAAGGACGATTGGCGCGAGATGGTGTGGGAGCGCGCCGTCGAAGTGAACCGAAAGTTGTTGCGCGGGCTGGCAGCGAGCTAGATCGTTTGCGCCTCCCCAGTGCGGCGAGCGCGGCATCGACCTCAATCCGTGCGCCGATCGCCCATGCTTGGGGGCGGCGGTCCGCCGGTGGCCCAATCGAGCAGCTCGACCGTATGCACGACCGGGATTGTCATGCCGTCGGCGAGCTGGTTGATGCAGCCGATGTTGCCGGCGGCGATCACCGTCGCGTCGGTCCGCGCGAGATTTGCGATCTTCCTCGCCTTGAGGCGCCCGGCGAGCGCCGGCTGCAGCAGGTTGTATGTGCCGGCTGAACCGCAGCAAAGATGCGCTTCGGCCGGCTCACGGACGGCGAATCCGGCGGCGGTCAACAGCTCCTTGGGCGCGTCGGTGATCTTTTGGCCATGCTGCAGGGAGCAGGCGGCGTGATACGCCACCGCGAGCCCGCTGGATTCGTGTCGCCGCGGCGGGTCGAGTCCAAGTTCGGTCATCAGTTCGCTCACGTCGCGCGTCATGTCAGCGATGCGTTTGGCCTGCGCCGCCCAATCCGGGTCGTCGCGGAACATGAACCCGTACTCCTTGACCGTAGTGCCGCAGCCCGAAGCGTTGATCGCCACCGCCTCGGGGCCGCGTCCGTCCCACAGCGCCGACCACGCGGCGATATTGGCTTGCGCGGCGGCATGGGCGGCATCGGTTTTGCCCATGTGATGGGTGAGCGCGCCGCAGCAGCCGGCCTCCGGCGCGACCGCCACTTCGCAGCCGTGGCGCGTCAACAAGCGGATCGTCGCCTCATTGATGTGCGGCGCCAGGACCTGCTGGGCGCAGCCGGTGAGCAGTGCGACGCGTTTGCGCGGCGGCCCTTGTGCGGGGAAAATCTGCGGCCGATCGGCCGCAGAAGGCGGCTGGACATGCCTTGGCGCCATGCGCACCATCGCCGCGAGCCGGCCGGGCAAGAGATCGGCCAGCGGCCGAACGAGCCGCGCGCCGACCAGCGCCAGCCGGAACAGCGCCGGGCGCGGCAACACGTAGGCGAGCAGCGCGCGCAAGGCGCGGTCGGCGAATGGCCGGACGTAGGTCTTTTCGATGTGCGCGCGGGCATGATCGACGAGATGCATATAGTGCACGCCCGATGGACAAGTCGTCATGCACGCAAGACACGACAGGCAGCGATCGACGTGCTTGACCGTGCGCTCGGTCGCCGCGCGCCCGTGCTCCAACATTTCCTTGATGAGGTAGATGCGGCCGCGCGGGCTGTCTAGTTCGTCGCCGAGCAGGACGTAGGTCGGACAAGTCGCGGTGCAAAAACCGCAGTGGACGCAGGCGCGCAGGATCTTGTCGGCCTCGCGAATGTCCGAATCGGCGAGCTGGGCGAGCGTGAAATTGGTTTGCATGGCGTCGGACCGTTGGCTAGACGCCGGCGTACATGCGCCCGGGGTTGAGTATGCGACGCGGATCGAATGCGTCCTTGATCCGCGTCGTCAGGCCGCCGAGCGCGCCGCTTTGCGGCTCGAACACGTCGATCGCCGCGCGCAGCGGCACGGGCCCGCGCAGTAGCGTCGCATGGCCGCCGCAGCCGGCGATCGCGGCGCGTAGTCGTGCGGCGCCCGCGTCGCCATCCGCATGGGCGGCCAGCCAGAGCAAGCCCCCGCCCCAGTCGAGGTAGCATTCGGCGCCAGCGACCGACGCAGCGACGCGCGGTCCCTCGCTCGGTGGAAGCGACACGCGCCAGATCGCCGCGCTCGGATCGGGCAATAGCGCCGCCACGTCGCGAACTTCCTGCCACAGGCGGCGCGAGTTCATGGAGTGAAGCTCCTCGATCGCCCCATAGGCGCTCAACAGCCTGCGCAGCGACTGGCAGCGCGCGGCGACCGATACCGCGGTCCCTTCGACCCGCACTGCGGCGACATCGGCGGCGGCGGCACGGACATAATCGACCGCCGAGCGGCGGGCGATCGCCGCGGGAAGATGCGCAGCGCCTGACACCTCGTAGGGGCTGTTGAGCGCCTCGGCGAGCGCTGCCACCGCGCGCGTCGCGTCGACGCCGAAAATCAGGACGGTCCG
>DATFES010000578.1:0-4702 GCA_035250945.1 Alphaproteobacteria bacterium
GGCTTCCTTGGCCGAGAAGCACTCCATGTCCAAGAAACAAATGACCGAGGTGCTCGAGGGGTTCGTTGCGACCCTGGGCAAGCATCTCAAGAAAGGCGAGAAGATCCGCATTCCGAGCCTTGGCATTTTCGCCGTCGCCAAGCGCGCCGCTCGCATGGGCCGCAATCCGGCGACCGGCGAGCCGATCAAGATCAAGGCCAGCAAGAAAGTCCGCTTCCGTCCGGCCAAGGACCTCAAGGAAGCGGTCTGACGATCCGAACTCCGATCGACGCGCGCCGAGGATGAAGCGCACGCTTCGCCGGCGCGTGTCGACCGGCCGCCTTTAAGCCGAGCGAAAAATTGCCGGCGCGCCGCCGGCGAGGCGGTTGGTTTCGTGTCTGAATTCGACCTGTTTCCGTCGCGCTCGGCCAATTCTCCGGCCGATGTGTCGTGGCCGCCACATCCGCCCAGATCGCCGCCCTCGCGCCTGCTGCATCTCTAAGCGATTGACGAGCCGATGGATTCGCCGCGGCGCGCCAAGGCGCGCTCATGCGCGGTAACGATTCATTAAGGTTATGATTAAGTAAAATTTAGTAAGTTAATGGACTGCTAAGCTTTTTTTGTGATATAGGTCACGTTCACTGGGTAATGTACGTGCGCCGAGGCGCGCATTTGGGGGGTGGTATCCATGCTGAAGAGGAGCGTATCCGCGCTCGCCATCATGGCGGCGCTCGCGGCTTGCACCAATCAGCCGCTGGTTCAACCGCGCGAAATCGTCATGCAGGAGCGCCTGCAGACTGCGTATCACTGGCAGGTGATCGCCGAGCGGACGACCGACAAGCTGTTGGCCAAGTTGGCGACGGTCGAGGATTTCGACCAATCCGGGCATTCGGTGGCCGGCGCCTCGTCGCGCAAGATGATGGCCGAACGGCCGATTTATCTGCGGCCGCTCGATCCGAACATGCCGTTCGCCCGCGCGTTCCATGACCTGATGGTTCGCGAACTGATGCTGCGCGAAAGGCGCGTGGTGTCCTCGCCGTACGGCGCGACGGTCGTCAACTACAACGTTCAATCGATCCTGCACAACCAGATCTCGCCGCGCGACAAGTATCACCCCGGCGATCTCACCTACATCACCGGCATCGCCGCCGGGGCCGCGTTCATCAGCGAGCAATGGTCGACGTCGCACGCCTATCTCGGCTACATCGGCATCGCCGCGATCGCCGATCTGTACCTGATCGGCCGGCACTGGTTGACCGATGCGCCGAACGGCGAAGTCGTCATCACGGCCGAGGTGGCGAACGAGCAAGGGCCGATCTTCCGTTCGGCCGACATCTTCTACGTCAACGACACCGATCTCGGCCAGTACGCGCATACGTTCGGCGTGCGCCCGATGACGCCGATGCTCACCGGCGCCAAGGGTCCGGCGCCGGAAACGCCGATGCGCGCGGTGCGCCTGTCGGCGCGTTGAGCCGCCAGAGCGACATTCCGAAGAGGTAGGGGGCATTAAAATGAAACTGCATCCGATACTCGCCGCCACGGCGGCGCTGGCGTTGGCGGCCTGCGGCGGCTACTACCAGGCCGAGGCGCCGCGCTCGACGGCCGATCTTTACATCGTGCCGGCGGACGCCGATCTGGTTCAGGTCAATTACGCGGCGACCGAAAAGCTCGTCTCGCTGTCGTCCGATTACGTCGATCCGAAGAAGACGATCCTGGTCGCCACGCTCGCCAACGTCGACAATCTCGACCAGTCGTCGCGATTGGGCCGCCTGGCGAGCGAGCAGATCGCCGCGCGGATGGGCCAGATGGGCTACACGGTCATGGACGTCAATCTGCGCACGTCGATGGCGGTCAATGCCAACGGCCAGTTCATGCTGTCGCGCGACCTGCGCCAGCTGGCCCAGCAGCACTCGGCGCAAGCCGCGGTGGTCGGAACCTATGCCGCGGGCGCGCGCGAAGTCTATGTCAATCTGCGGCTGGTGCGCCTGTCCGATAACCGGGTGATTTCGTCGTTCAACTACAGTCTGCCGAAGGGCCGCAACACCGACTCACTCCTCCGCACGGCCGCCTCGACGCAGCGCTGATCGGACAAACTCCTCCTCTTGCCTGAATAGGGCGTCCGGCGCGGCCGGACGCCCTTTTCTTTTGTGTGGATGCTAGGCCCGAATGCGGGCGAGGCACGCCCGCGCCGCGGCATCGAGGATCGCGTCGGTGTCGATCCGATAGGCGCGATAGAGCTCGGCGATGTCGCCCGATTGACCGAATCGCTCGACGCCCATCGCCTCGATGCGGTGGCCGCCAACGGCGCCCAACCACGACAGCGCCGCAGGGTGCCCGTCAATGATCGACACCAGACCGGCGTCGGCGGCGAGCGGCGACAGCAGCCGCGCGATGTGCGAACGCGCCGAACTGCCCTCGACGTTTGCGCGGCGCCAATCGGCGTGCAGTCGGTCGGGCGAAGTGACGACGAGCAGGCCGGCGCCAGGTACGTCTTCGAGAATCGCGCGGTGCGCGGCGTCGGCATCGGGCGCCACGGCGCCGCATGTCACGATCGCCAACTCGGCGCCCGGCGCCGGCGGCGCCAGCCAATAGGCTCCCGCGACGATCGCCCGGCGCGCCGCATCATCGAGCGACCGCCGCGGTTGTTCGATCGGCCGCGTCGATAGCCGCAGGTAGACGGAGCCGCCGTCCGGAGCTTGCATATGCGCGAAGCCCCATTCCATGATCGTCGACAACTCGTCGACGAATGCGGGCTCGAAATAGGCGAGGCCGTCTTGTCCCATGCCGATCAGCGGCGTCGAGATCGACTGGTGCGCTCCGCCTTCCGGCGCCAGCGTCAGGCCCGAGGGCGTCGCCACGACCATGAATCGCGCATCCTGGTAGCAGGCGTAGTTCAGCGCATCGAGGCCGCGCTGAATGAACGGGTCGTATAGCGTGCCGATCGGCAGTAGGCGCGCGCCGAACAGCGGCGCGGCGAGGCCAAGCGCGGCGAGCAGCAGGAACAGGTTGTTCTCGGCGATTCCCAATTCGATATGCTGGCCGTGGCGCCCCATCGCCCAAAGCTGGGTCGACACCACTTTCTCCTCGCGGAAGACGTCCTTGCGATCGCGCCGATCGAAGATGCCGCGCCGGTTGACCCAGCCGCCGAGATTGGTCGAGATCGTCACGTCGGGCGAGGCGGTGACGATTCGTTGCGCCAACTCGCTGTCGCCGCCGGCAAGCTCGTAGAGGATGCGTCCGAATCCGTCTTGGGTCGACGTCCGGTCCTGGCGCGGCCTCGGAAAGTTGCTTGGCGTCGGCGCCGCTGGCGGCGCGAATTGCCGCGGGAAACGCGCCGCGAACGGCGCCTGACCCAAGAAAGCCTCGAGCCGGTCGGCGGGCAGATCGAGCCCGGCGAAACGGTCCCACTCGGCGCCATCGGCGATGCCCATCGCCGCTTTGAAGTTGGCCATCTGCTCGGGCGTCATCAGCCCGGCATGGTTGTCCTTGTGGCCGGCGAAGGGCAGTCCGTACCCCTTGATTGTATAGGCGATGAAGCAAGTCGGCGCGTCGTCGGCTTCGGCGCCATGAAATGCTTCGATGACGCGGGCCATGTCGTGGCCGGCGAGATTGGTCATCAGCCGATGGAGCGCCGCGTCATCGTGGCGGGCGAGCAGGGCTCGAATGCCGGCGGTCCCGCCCAGGTCGTGCGTCAGGCGTTCGCGCCACGCGCCGCCGCCCTTGTAGGTGAGCGCCGAGTACAGCGTGTTGGGACAATCGTCGATCCATTTACGCAGCGCCTCGCCGCCTGGTTCGGCGAACGCCGCCTCGAGCATCTTGCCGTATTTGAGCGTGACCACGTTCCAGCCCATGGTTCCGAACAGACTGTCGATGCGCGCGAACAGGCGGTCGCTGACCACGCTGTCGAGGCTCTGGCGGTTGTAGTCGATAACCCACCAGACATTGCGCACGTCGTGCTTCCAGCCTTCGAGCAGAGCCTCGAAAATGTTGCCCTCGTCGAGCTCGGCATCGCCGACGATCGCCACCATGCGGCCGATCGGAGAATCCGGCGGCGCCAATTTCTTGAAGCGGACGTAATCCTGCACCAGCGCGGCGAAGATGGTCGCCGCCGCGCCGAGGCCGACCGATCCGGTCGAGAAGTCGACGTCGTCCTTGTCCTTCGTGCGCGATGGGTAAGATTGTGCGCCGCCAAGCGCCCGGAACCGCTCCAGCGACAGGCGGTCCTGATGTCCGAAGAGATACTGCAGGGCGTGAAACACCGGGCTCGCATGCGGCTTGACCGCGACCCGGTCGTCAGTGCGCAGGACGCGCAAATACAGCGCTGTCATCAGCGTGACGACCGACGCGCTGGAGGCCTGGTGTCCGCCGACCTTGAGCCCGTCGCGGCGCGCGCGCAGATGGTTGGCGTGGTGGATCGTCCATGACGACAACCACAGCGTCTTGCGCTCGAGCGCCTCGAGGCAAGCCAGATCGTCCGGGGTAATCAGATTGGCGCGCGACGCAGCCGGCGCCGGACGGCTCGCCGTCATGGCGAAATTCTCCCTGCATGCTCTGGGCCGACAACTATCGTGGGAGCGCTCGCATCGTCCCGGCCCGCAACACTGATAATCCTCTTCGACGGGAATGTCCTTGCTAATCGTTGCTTATGATACTGCTTTTTAGGTAATTTGTACCAATAACCAGCAACTTAATAGAAGGATTTTCCGAATGCCTACGCTCGACG
>DATFES010000589.1:0-4102 GCA_035250945.1 Alphaproteobacteria bacterium
AGGGGCGGTGGGCCGCCAGTTGCGACGGACCATATTTCCCACGAAACTCTTGTGTTGAATTTTTAATATACGCTTTTTATATGTAGTTTATTGCGGCGCGCCAGGGCGCGAACCATGGAGGGAATCATGCGTTGTTGCGAACAGACGCGCATGCCGGGTAGGCCCGGACGATCGGCCGATCCCCGTTCCATTGGCGTCGGCCGCCGACGGGCGATCGCTGGTCTCGCCGGGCTTGCCGGAGGAGGCGCCGCATTCGCCAGCGGCGTCGCGCTAGGCCAAGGGACCAAGATCCGCCTCGCCTTCTGTGGTCAGCTGTTGTGCGTCGTCCCTTACGAGGTCACGCGCGATCGCGGCCATTTTCGCAACGAGGGTCTCGACGTCGAGCTTGTCTACACCCGTGGCGGCAACCAGGCGATGCAGGCGCTGGTCGGCGGGGCGGTCGACTACGCCGGCACGTCGTTCGACGTAGCGCTGCAGGCCTACGCCAACGGCGCCAAGATCAAGCGATTCGCGTCGACCGGGCGCCTGCCGCTGTTCGCGCTGGCGACGTCGCCCAAAACGGCCAATGACATCAAGACCATTAAAGATCTGGAGAACAAGACCGTCGCGGTCTCGGGCCTTGGCAACGCCGATCATGCGATTGTGCTCTACCTACTTCGTCAAGCCAATGTCGATCCACGCACGGTCCGTTTCGCGACCATGGGCCCCAATCTTTACGACGCGCTTCGGCTGGGCCAGGTCGATGCCGGCATGGTGCAGGAACCGGCGCTGTCGCTGCTGAGCGCGGCCGGCGGCAAGGCGCTCGTCAACGCGATGGATCTCGAGCATGCGCGCCAGTATCTCGGCGGCGCCTACGAATTCATGGGCGTCACCGTGCGCGCCGCCGAGCGCGACGCGCGGCTGGACGAGATGCGCCGGCTCGCCCGCGCACTGGCCAAGGGTCTCGCCGACACGCAGAGTTTGCCGGTCGAGGAAGTCGTCGCGGCGTTGCCGAAGGCGTTGGTCGCCGGCGGGGATCGCGGCCAGCTCATGGAGATTCTCGCCCGCTATCGCCGCTCGCTCTATCCCGATGGGGTCAGGATCGATCCGGCGGCGAGCGCTCGCGTCGTCGAGGCGAACAAGGTCGCCGGGCTCGTGGCGCCGGGGGTCGAAATCGGCGAGCTGCTCGATTTGGCGGCGCTCGAGGGATAGATGCTCAACGTCGCCGACTTGGCGCTCGCCTACACTGGCGAGCCGGTGCTGGAGCGCGTCTCGTTCGAGGTGACCGCCGGGCAATTCGCCAGCCTGGTCGGGCCATCGGGTTCGGGCAAGAGCAGTATCCTGCGCGCCATCACCGGCCTGCAGAAACCGCTTTCGGGTCGGGTTGCGGTCGACGTGCCGCCGGGCGACGTCGGCCTGTTGTTCCAGGACGACGCGCTGCTGCCATGGCGCACCGCGCGCGAGAACGTGGCGCTTGGCTTCCGCCTGCGCGGCAAGTCCAAGGCCGCCGCGCTCGCAGATGCTGATGAGTGGCTCGACCGGCTCGGCCTCGCGGGGTTCGAGACTCGCTATCCACGCAATCTTTCTGGAGGGCAGCGCAAACGGGTGGCGCTCGCTCAAGTGTTCGCACTCAAGCCACGCCTGCTCTTGATGGACGAGCCGTTCGCCTCGCTCGACGCCATAATGCGGCTGAACATCACCCAAGAGCTGCTCGGCTGGGTCGAGCAGGAACGCATGACCGTGCTGCTGGTGACGCACGATCTCGAGGAAGCCGTGTCGGTGTCGGACTCGGTGTACGTCCTGTCGCGCGGGCCGCGCGCCCGCATCCGCGCGCACTACGCCGTGCCGATCCCGCGGCCGCGCGATGCGCTCGAATCGCGCGCGCATCCGGCCTTCGGCCCGCTGATCGAGCGCCTGTGGCGCGATCTGTCCGACGAGATCGGGCTCACCGCCCGCAAGGCCGCGTGATGCAGCGACTGCTCGCCAAGCCGTGGCGCCGGCGCGTGTTGACGCTCGTTCTGCTGATCGCTCTGTGGGAGCTGGGCGCCCGCGTCGGCTGGATCGACCCGTTCTATGCTCCGCCGCCCACCAGGGTCGCGCTGGCCCTGATCGAGCTGTTTGCCGATGGAAGTGTGCTGCCGCATCTCGAGGCGACGTTCACCGCCGCGCTCTTGGGCTTGGCGCTGGGGCTTGTCATCGGCATTGTCCTCGGCTTCTCGGCGGCGCTCCTGCCGGTATTGGCCGAGCTACTCGAGCCGGTGATGATCCTGCTCAATGCGGTTCCGCGCGTGATCCTGGCGCCGCTGTTCGTCATCTGGCTCGGCATCGACCTTGCGTCGAAGGTGGCGCTCGCCGTGGTCCTGGTGGCGGTGCTGATCTTCTTCGCCGTATACGGCGGCATCAAGGAAGTCGACCAGCGGCTGGTCGAGCGCGTGCGCACGCTGGGCGGGCGGCGCGCCGACGTCATTCGCGAAGTCTATATTCCATCGGTCGCCTCGTGGGTGCTGGGCAATCTCAAGGTCTCGGTCGGGTTCGCCTTCACCGGCGCGGTGGTCGGCGAATTCGTCGCCGCAACGCGCGGCCTGGGCTACCTGCTGCAATTTGCGCAGAGCACCTACAACGCAGCGCTCACCATCGCACTGGTGCTATTGATCATGGGCTTCGTGCTGGTGCTGTTCTCGCTCGCCGAGCGGCTCGAGCGGCGGTTGTTGCGCTGGCGCTACGCCTAAGGACCGCGCCTCGGCGGATTTAATGACGGCAGCCGCGATGACGGCATGCGGTCATGCGGCGTAATTATCGCGCTTTGTCGAGCGATGGCCAAAAAGGGTGCGCCGGCCGGATCCAGCGGAGGCGGGCTGGAGCCGGCGCGGCGCGCGACCGCGGGGGGACGGTCGTTACTTTGCAGCGACGCTGGACGTAATGGAGGCGATGACCATCGACGCCATTTTGAACTCAGCCTCGCGGCTGGTGATGCCGTGCCGCTGGGCGATCCAGGTGAAATCGGTGTAGGCCGTCCACACTTGACCCATTTCGTCCTGGAAGACGAGCAGGCGCACCGGCCAATCGAGTCCTGAGACCGGATTGGCGGTCATGAAGTGCGAACCAAGGCCCGGATTGCCGAAAATCAGCAGCGTCGAGGGACGAAGCCTGATGCCGGCGTCGGCAGCGAGCTTCGACTGGTCGACGGCCATGAAGAACGTAATGCCCTTGCCGGCGATATCCTTCTTCAGGCGATCGACGGTCTCCTCCAGGCCATAAGCGCTCTTGGCGACGACGACGCCGTTTTCGCCGACGCCGGGCTTGACAGCCTGTGCGCGCGCGCCGCCCGAGGCGGCGACGAAAAGACCGAGGGCCAGAACCGCGGCCGAGCATAACGTGACGATGCGCGCGAGCATGAAATTCTCCTTCGTGGCTGGCGATCCCGCATTGGGACGCGAATCTTCGCCATCGAGCATGCGCGAGGCGCCGGCGACGCGGAAATGCCAAGTGGCTATGGTTTCAATAGCGGCGCGGTATCACAGGACAGCCTAGGACAATTGGCAGCAGCCGCCGCCCTGCCTTGCGCTGCGTCGCAATCGGAGCCCGACGAGCGGTGACGCGATACCAAGAGAACCGGGACCTGATCGTCATGTGGGAGTCGTCGAGCGTCGCCGTCCCATATCTTGTCGCACGCCCGGCGGAGCTTCCCTTACGGCATGCCTTTGTCCGCCGGCGATCGGCCATGCGATCGCGGCCCTACCGCTCGAGCCCTGCAAGAATTGCGTGGCCGTTCCGCTTGCCGGCGTCAAACGCCGGCGCCACATCCAAATCTTGGGCGATCGAGGACCATGCGATGGAGGCCAATATGGAGCACAAGACCGTTTCGGAGATGCGCGGCATCGCCGAAGTTTTGCCGCACCGGCTGCGTTTCTCGCCGATGTCGCCGCGCGAGCGGCTCGAACGCTGGGCCGAGGCGTTGGAGCGCCAGCGCGGAAGGAGTTTGCGGACGTTGTTCGAAATCGAGTACGCGCCTCCCAGCGAGCGGGACGCGGTGCGCGCGGACGATTCGCCGCTGAGCGTGGCGCTCCAGGACGCGCGGCTTCGCGCCGAAGGCCTCGGCGGCGACACCATCGGCGATGCGCTC
>DATFES010000590.1:0-3484 GCA_035250945.1 Alphaproteobacteria bacterium
CCATTCGACGCTTAAAGTCAGGCCGCGCTACCGCCCGCCTCCCAAGGATTATCGATGAATCATCCTCCCGCCGCGATTTCCCAACATGCCGCGCTGATCTATACGATGGTCCTGGCGTCTGCCGTCGATGGGCGCATGCCGACCAACGAACTCGGCCTCATCGGACGGCTGGTCCGGCAGCTGCCGATTTTCTCCGGATTCGATATCGAGACGCTCACCGAGACGGCGCAGGAATGCGCGGTGATCTTGCAGACGGCGAACGGGCTCGATCGCGTGCTGTCGTTGATCGCCGAGGCGTTGCCGCCGAATTTGCGCGAGACCGCTTACCTCGTCGCGTGCGAAATCGCCGCCGCCGACCGCCGGCTTCCGTTCGAGGAAATGCGTCTGCTGCAAAAGCTGCGTCAAGCGCTCGAGCTCGACCGCCTGATCGCCGGCGCGATCGAACGCGCCACCACGGTGCGTCTCGCCATCGCCTGATCGGCGCCGAGAAATTTTCGCCGCCGTCTTTCGCGCGAGCCGCCAGGTTCTATCTACCGACCCTCGCCCGATACGGCCGGGGCCGAAGGGACGCGGAGGCGGACGCGAACGCCGATCAGCCGGCCAAGCGCCGCGGAGAACGCCCCGCGCTCGGCGCCCAGCGGCGCGAAGAACGCATCGATCGCGTCGCCGAGCGCCGCTCGCGCGCGCGCAGCGGCGGTTTCGCCCGCCTGCGTCAACATGACGCGCCGCGCCCTGGCGTCGTCGTCGACCGCGACGCGCATGACAAGCCTCCGCCGCTCAAGGGCGCGCAGGATCTGCGAGGTCATCATCGCGTCAGCGCGCACACGGCGCGCCAGCTCGACCTGGATCGTTCCACAGTCGTCAAGGGTGTGGTCGGCAAGCGCGGCCAAGAGCAGTCCTTGCACATAGGTGAGCTCGAGCGGCGCGAGCGCGGAGTGCGCCGCGCGCTGCCAGTCGTTTGCAGCCCGCCAAAGCAAGGCTCCGGGATCGTCGGGCACTTTTACGATTGAAGATAGTTATACATATAATATGTATACATGTTATTGGAAAAAAAGAAAGGGCGGACCCGGAGGTCCGCCCAAATTTCCGTTTTTCGCTGTCTTTTTAACCTCTTAGAAGTCCATATCGCCCATGCCGCCGCCCCCCGGAGGCATCGGCGGAGTCTTCTTTTCGGGCTTCTCGGCCACCATGGCCTCGGTGGTGATAAGCAGCCCAGCAATCGAAGAAGCGTCCTGGAGGGCGGTGCGAACGACCTTGGTTGGATCGATGATTCCCGACTTCAGCATGTCGACATACTCGCCGGCTTGGGCGTCGAAGCCGAAGTTCGTGTTCTTGCTCTCGAGCAGCTTGCCGATGACGATCGAGCCGTCGGTGCCGGCGTTTTCGGCGATCTGCCGCGCCGGGGTCGTCAACGCCTTGCGGACGATGTCGACGCCGACCCGCTGGTCGTCGTTGCCCGGCTTGACCCTATCCAGCGCCTTGATGGCGTAGAGCAGGGCCACGCCGCCGCCGGCGACAACACCCTCCTCGACCGCCGCCTTGGTCGCATGCATCGCGTCGTCGACGCGGTCCTTGCGCTCCTTGACCTCGACCTCGGTGGCGCCGCCGACCCGGATGACCGCAACGCCGCCGGCCAATTTGGCCAACCGCTCCTGCAGCTTTTCGCGGTCGTAATCGGACGTCGTTTCCTCGATCTGGGCGCGGATCTGGGCGCAGCGTCCCTCGATCTCCGATTTCTTGCCGGCGCCGTCGACGATGGTCGTGTTCTCCTTCTCGATCACCACCTTCTTGGCCCGGCCGAGCATGTCGAGCGTGACATTCTCGAGCTTGATGCCGAGATCCTCGCTGATCACCTGGCCCGAGGTCAGCGTCGCGATGTCTTCAAGCATCGCCTTGCGGCGATCGCCGAACCCCGGCGCCTTGACCGCCGCGACCTTGAGGCCGCCGCGCAGCTTGTTGACGACGAGCGTCGCCAGCGCCTCGCCCTCGACTTCCTCGGCCACGACCAGCAACGGCTTGCCCGACTGCACCACCGCCTCGAGGACCGGCAGCAACGGCTGGAGACCGGAGAGCTTCTTCTCGTGGATCAGGATGTAGGGGTTCTCAAGCTCGCAGATCATCTTCTCGGCATTGGTGATGAAGTACGGCGAGAGATACCCGCGGTCGAACTGCATCCCTTCGACCACGTCGAGTTCGGTCTCGAGGCTCTTTGCCTCCTCGACCGTGATCACGCCTTCCTTGCCGACCTTTTCCATCGCCTTGGCGATCATGTCGCCGATTTCGCGCTCGCCATTGGCCGAGATCGTGCCGACCTGGGCGATTTCCTCGCTGGTCGAGATCTTTTTCGACCGCTTCTTGATGTCCTCGACCACCGCGTCGACCGCCAGATCGACCCCGCGCTTGAGGTCCATCGGGTTCATTCCGGCCGCAACGGCCTTGGCGCCTTCGCGCACGATCGAGGCCGCCAGCACGGTCGCCGTGGTGGTGCCGTCGCCGGCGACGTCGGAAGTCTTGCTCGCCACCTCGCGCACCATCTGGGCGCCCATGTTCTCGAATTTGTCGGCGAGCTCGATTTCCTTCGCCACCGTCACGCCGTCCTTGGTGATGCGCGGCGCACCGAACGACTTGTCGAGCACGACGTTGCGGCCCTTGGGACCGAGCGTCACGCGGACCGCGTCATTCAGTATGTCGACGCCGCGCAACATCCGCGCCCGCGCGTCGCCGCCGAAACGTACTTCTTTCGCTGCCATGTTCGTCAACTCCTTCTGGATTTACCTTGCGGGCCTCAGGCGGCTTTCTTCTTGGCCGCGACGCCCTCGAGAATGCCGAGGATGTCGGACTCCTTCATGATCAGGAGCTCCTCGCCGTCGATCTTCACCTCGGTGCCCGACCACTTGCCGAAGAGGATGCGGTCGCCCGCCTTGACGTCGAGCGGGACGATCTCGCCTTTCTCGTTACGGGCGCCCGGGCCCACCGCAACCACCTCGCCTTGCATCGGCTTTTCCTTCGCCGTGTCGGGGATGATGATCCCGCCCGAGGTCTTGGGTTCCTCGTCCACGCGGCGAACCACCACGCGGTCATGCAACGGCCTGAATTTCATGAGAGATTCCCTCCTGTTGGGATGTTAGTTCGGGCCAGTGTTAGCACTCGCCTCAAATGAGTGCTGACGAGATAGGGCCAAGCCAATTGCCTGTCAAGACATCTGGCTAGCGGGCGGCCGATTAATTTCTCGCCGCATGATCGCGATTGGCAGCAGTCTCCCGGTCATGCTGATAACTATTTGGTATTATTGATTTATTTACTGAATGCCGGGACAATCCATAAAGCTTCGACGCGCTCGAGACCGAGACGCGCGAAGGACCCTGTGACGACAAGGGACCGACCGATGGCCGCTCTCGCGCTGCAGCTGCGCAATTACCGGCTCACCACGGCGGAAATCATCTACCGCATGCCGGACCACCCTGGCTTGCTGCAAAGCTTCATT
>DATFES010000593.1:0-2154 GCA_035250945.1 Alphaproteobacteria bacterium
CTGACGGCGCCGGCCCGGCGAGCTTCATGATCTCGCCGGGCAACGCATAAGCCCAGTTGGTGATGCTGCCGGCGCCGAGGCAAACGACCATATCGCCCGGCTTCGCCACGTCGAGGACTAGCTCGGCGAGCTTTGCCGGCCCCGAGAGCGCAAGCACGCGTTTGTGACCATGCGCGCGAAGCCCCTCGACAAGCGCATCCTTCGAGGCGCCTTCGATCGGCGCTTCCCCGGCGGGATAGACGTCGGCGACGATCACCGCGTCGGCGTCGTTGAAGCAGGTGCAGAACTCCTCGAACAGGTTCTTGAGCCGGGTGTAGCGGTGCGGTTGCACGACGGCGACGACGCCGCCCACGGCGGCGCTGCGCGCCGCGCGCAGCACGGCCGCGATCTCGACCGGATGATGTCCGTAATCGTCGATCACCACGATGCCCGCCGCATCGCCGGCGCGCGTGAAGCGGCGCTTGACGCCCTTGATGGCGCCGAGCGCCTTGCGGATCGTCGGCTCGTCGATTCCCATTTCGCGCGCCACCGCGATCGCGGCGAGCGCGTTCTGAACGTTATGCTCGCCGACCAGCGGCAGATGCATCTGACGCATTCGCGCCACCTCGCCGCTGCGGTCGGAAATTACGGCGTCGAACCGGCCGCCCGTGGCGTCAAGCCGGATGTCGATCGCCCGCACGTCCGCCTGCGGCGAAAATCCGTAAGTGATGATCTTGCGCTCCGGCACCTGCGGGATGAGCGCTTGCACCTCGTGATGGTCGATGCACAGCGCCGCGAAGCCATAGAAGGGAATGTTGGCGACGAAGGCGTGAAAGCCCTGCTTGAGCGCTTCGAAATCCTTCCAGTAGTCGAGATGCTCCGGATCGATGTTGGTCACCACCGCGATCGTCGCGGGCAGACGCGTGAAGGTGCCGTCGCTTTCGTCGGCCTCGACCACCATCCAATCGCCGGCGCCGAGCCGCGCATTGGTGCCGTAGGCATTGATTATGCCGCCGTTGATTACGGTCGGATCCATGGCCGCGGCGTCGAGCATCGCCGCCACCATCGAGGTCGTCGTTGTCTTGCCATGCGTGCCGGCGACGGCGACCGACCATTTGAGCCGCATCAGCTCGGCCAACATCTCGGCGCGCCGCACGACTGGAACGTGGCGTTCGCGCGCCGCCGTCACCTCGGGATTGTCGGCCTTGACCGCCGATGAGACGACGACGACCTTGGCGTTCGCGAGGTTCGCCGCGTCGTGGCCGATCGCGATACGGATGCCGAGCTCGCGCAAGCGCTTGACGTTGGCGCTTTCGGCGACGTCGCTGCCCTGCACGGAATAGCCCAGATTGAGCAGAATTTCGGCGATGCCCGACATGCCGATCCCGCCGATTCCGACGAAGTGCAGGGTTCCGATGCTGAGTGGCAACGCTGTCATGCCGGCGACTCCATCGTGCGCGTCGTGCGATCGATGCGCCCGATGATTTCGGATGCCGTCGCCGGGGACATGGCGGCCGAAAGAGGCGCAAGTTTCATCACCAGGTCAGCGAGGCGTTCCGCCGCGTCAGGGATGGCGAAGGTTCGTGCCGCCATGGCCATAGCGTATAGCGGCGTCGGATCGGCAATCAGACCAGCCAGCCGGGCGGCCAGTGCATCGGGGGTGAATTGCGGTTGAGGCATCACCCAGGCGCCGCCGGCATCGAGCAATGCGCGTGCATTGTCGCTCTGGTGGTCGTCGGCCGCGGCGGGATAGGGCACGAGAATCGCCGGCCGCCCGACGACGGCCAATTCGGCGGCCGTCGAAGCACCGGCCCGGGCGATGACGAGATGCGCCGACGCGAGGCGATTCGGTAGATCGGAGAAGAACGTCGCCAGTTCGGCCGCGATCCCGGCGGCGCGATAGGCGGCGCGCGTTTTTTCGATCTCCTCCGGCCGGCACTGCTGCACGATCGACACGCCGGCGCGCTCTGCGGGCGCGAGCGCAGCGAACGCCGCCGGGAGGATGTGACTGAATACCGCCGCCCCCTGGCTGCCGCCGGTGACAAGAATGCGCAGCGTCTCGCCGGCCGCTGGCGGCGAATAGGAGGCCTGCGCGAATGCGATAACCGCCGGACGGACCGGATTTCCGGTCCGCGTGGCCAGGCGCGCCTGTGCGTCGCCGAGCAGACGCGTGCG
>DATFES010000595.1:0-5400 GCA_035250945.1 Alphaproteobacteria bacterium
AAGCGCAGCCGGTCGTCGTCGTGGCCGGCCATGACGCAGCCAAGGTTCGCGCGGCGCTTGGCCCACGCGACGTCGCCGTGATCGAGAACCCGGACCATGCGCAAGGGCTCAGTACGTCGGTGCGCGCCGGCATCGCGGCACTTCCCGCCGACATCGACGGCGCGCTGTTCATGCTCGCCGATATGCCACGCGTCGGCGCCGCGCATATCGACCGGCTGATCGCCGCCTTCAATCCGGTCGAAGGCCGGGCGATCTGCGTTCCAACCCACAAATCGAAACGCGGCAATCCGGTGCTATGGGCGGCGCGGTTTTTCCCGGAGATGCGCGCGCTCGAAGGCGATAAGGGCGCCCGTCAGCTTCTCGCCGAGCACGCCGAGCAGGTGTGCGAAGTCGAAATGGACGACGCGATATTACTCGACGTCGACACCCCGGAAGCCTTGGCGGCGCTGCGTGCAGATTCGCCGAAGGCCCGAGCATGAGCTTCGACGTCCGCGCGATCCGCCGCGAGTTTCCGATCCTCGCCCAGCCGATCGGCGGCCAGCCGCTTCATTATCTTGACAACGCTGCGACCGGCCAGGCGCCGCGCGTCATGATCGAGGCGATCGTCGCCTTCGAGACGTTGCGGCGGGCGAACGTGCTGCGCGGGGTTCACCATCTCGCCGAAGCCGCCACGGAAGCGTACGCCGACGCGCGCGCCGCCGTCGCCCGCTACATCAACGCCGATCCCAAGGATCTTGTCTTCACCTCGGGCACGACGGCTTCGATCAATCTGGTGGCGCACGCCTTCGGCGACGGCCTTGCGGCTGGCGACGAGGTTGTCATCTCGGTGGCCGAGCATCACAGCAACATCGTGCCGTGGCAGATGTTGCGCCAACGTCGCGGGATCGTATTGAAGGCGCTCCCTGTCGACGACGACGGAAGGCTCGATCTCGCCGCAATCGAGCGGACGGTGACTGGCAAGTGCCGCCTGATCGCCGTCACCCATGTCTCGAACGTGACCGGCGCGGTGACCGACGTAGCGCGGATCGTCGCCGCGGCAAGCGCCGTCGGCGCCAGGGTGCTGCTCGACGGCGCGCAGCGCGCTCCGCACGGACCGATCGACGTCCCGGGGCTGGGCGTCGATTTCTACGCCTTCTCGGGACACAAGATGTTCGGACCGAACGGCGTCGGCGCGCTGTGGGCGCGCCGCGCCCTGCTCGAGGCGATGCCGCCCTTCCTCGGCGGCGGGGAGATGATCCGCACCGTCACGCTGGAGCGCACCGAATACGCCGCCCCGCCGCACAAATTCGAGGCCGGCACGCCGCCGATCGCACAGGCCGTCGGCCTCGGAGCCACGGCGCGCTGGCTGATGACGCTCGACTGGCCGGCGATCGCGGGCCATGAGATGCGCCTCGCCCAGCGCGTGCTCGACGGCCTGTCGAACATTCGCGGCGCACGTGTCCTTGGACCGGGCGGGCTGCAGGCGCGCGCGCCAGTCATTTCCTTCGCGCTCGACGGCGCGCATCCGCACGATGTCTGCCAGATTCTCGACGGCCGCGGAGTGGCGCTGCGTGGCGGGCATCATTGCGCCCAGCCGCTGATGGACCGCTTCGGTCTCGCCGGCACGACGCGCGCCAGCCTCGCGCTTTACAACGACGATGCGGATATCGACGCGCTGCTTTCGGGCCTCGACGAGGCGGCGCGACGGCTGCGGTGAGCGAGGAGCTTTACCACGCGGCGATACTCGATCGCGCCCGCTCGGGCGAGCGCACCGGCCGGCTGGAGCGGCCGGATGCCAGCGCGACGATCGATAATCCGCTATGCGGCGACCGGGTGACGATCGACCTCAAGCTCGACGGCGCGCGAGTTTCCGACATCGCACACCATGTGCGCGGGTGCGCCCTGTGCCGGGCGGCGGCGGCGACGATCGCGCGGCACGCCATCGGCGAGACGGCGGTAAGCTTGTCGCAAACGGCCGAGGCGATACGCGGCATGTTGAAACGCGCCGCGCCGGCGCCTTCCGGCGCATGGAGCGAGTTTTCGATGTTCCAGCCGGTGCGCGCATACAAGAGCCGTCACGACTGCGTGTTGCTGCCGTTCGAGGCGATCGCTCGCGCGTTCGCCTCGGCGCGTGATCGCTCGCCGTAGACCACGATGCCGCGCTTGGCCGTCAGTCCATTCGTCGTTCGCCGCACGCGCCTGATCAGCGGGATGATCCTCTTCGTCTACGTGACCACGCACCTGATCAACCATTCCCTCGGTGTCGTGTCGTTGGAGGCGATGGAGCATGGCCGCACATGGTTCATCGCCTTCTGGCAGTCGCTCGTACCGACCGCCGCGCTCTATGGCGCGCTCATCACGCATTTTCTGTTGGCGCTGTGGGCGATCTTTGCGCGCCGCCGTTTGCTCACCATGCCGCCCGCCGAGGCGTTGCAGCTGGCGCTCGGCCTGACGATCGTGCCGTTGCTTGCCCAACATGTCCTGGGGACGCGCGCGGCACATGAGCTGTTCGATCTCCGGCCGGCGTACGCGTACGTTCTTGGCATCCTGTGGTTCGATCAGCCGCACAAGGCGCTGCTCCAGGGACTTGCGCTGGTCGTCGCCTGGCTTCACGGCTGCATCGGGCTTTATTTCTGGCTCCGCCTCAAGCCGTGGTACGCGCGCTGGCAGCCATATCTTTATGCCGGCGCGCTGCTGCTGCCGGTGGTGGCGCTGCTCGGATTCGCCGATACCGGCCGCGAAGTCACGCGACTCGCCGCCGACGACGCCTGGTATCAAGCGATGCGCGCCCGCGCCAACAGCCTCGATCGGGCGGCGATCGACACCATGATCGGCCTCGAGACGGCGGTCGACTGGGTATTCTATGGCGGCATCGCGTTCGCGCTCGCGGCGCGTTCGGCGCGCTTCGTGATCGAAAAGTCGCGCGGCCTGGTGCGCATATCCTATCCCGACGGGCGTGAGGCGCGCGTCGCACCGGGGTTGACGGTGCTCGAAGCGAGCCAGCAGAACGGCGTCCCGCACGCCTCGGTATGCGGCGGGCGCGGCCGCTGTTCGACCTGCCGGGTGCGGATCGCCGCCGGCGCCGAGCATTTACCGCCGCCCTCGCACGGCGAACAGACCGTGCTGGCGCGGGTCGGCGCGCCGCCCGGCGTGCGCCTCGCTTGCCAGCTTCGTCCGACACACGATGTCGCCGTCGTGCCGCTGATCGCGCCGGGCGCCGGTCCGGCGGCGGGATTCCGAAAGCCGGCGCATTCGCAAGGCCAGGAGCGCGATATCGCCATCCTGTTCTGCGATCTGCGCGGTTTCACGCAGCTCTCCGAGCGGCGGCTGCCCTACGACGTCGTCTACATGCTCAACCGGTACTTCGCGGCGATGGGTCAGGCGATCGAGCGCAGCGGCGGGCATGTCGATAAATTCATCGGCGACGGCGTCATGGCGTTGTTCGGCATCGACGGCGATCCGGCGCGCGGCTGCCGCCAGGCGCTCGCCGCGGCGCGCGAGATGTCGCGCACGCTCGACGATCTCAACCGCACGCTGGCCCACGACCTCGAGCGGCCGCTTAAGATCGGCATCGGCATCCATGTCGGCCCGGTGATCGTCGGCGAGATGGGATATGCGCGGACGATTTCGACCACCGCGATCGGCGACGCCGTCAACACGGCAAGCCGGCTCGAGGCGTTGACCAAGGATTTCGCCGCCGAGCTCGTCGTTTCCGAAGCGGTCGCCGCGCGCGCCGGGGTCGATCTCGCTGGATTCCCGGTCGAGGCGGCGATGATCCGCGGGCGCGAAGCGACGTTGCCCGTGCGTATCGTGGCGCGGGCCCAGGCGCTGCCCGAAACGCCACCGGGCGGCGTCGCTTGATTTTCGCTGCGCCGCCCGGTAGACGGAACCGGCCATTACGCATGCCGCGCCGTCCCCGTCGTCTAGAGGCCTAGGACTCCGCTCTTTCAAGGCGGCAACACGGGTTCGAATCCCGTCGGGGACGCCATTGAAACTAAAAGATAATTCGAGATTTTGAAATTTTGGCAGTTTGGCATACGGCAATAACGCGGCTTAGATTTTTCGGGTCGGAAATTGCCCATGATCCCGCGCGATCCGCCTCTAGCCGTCCGAAGTCGTCACCGCCCAAGCCGCCGACGCCCGCCCCGGTCGCGGAGGCGCGGAACGCGATCCGGTTGGCGACAAGCTCTGACAACTGACAGATTATGCGGAGAGCTACGCAGCGGCGCGTGCCGTCACCACAAACGCCTGCGCTGATCCACGATAGCGGTCGGCGCCGCCAATTTGTGTGAGTTCTGCGGCCACTTTTTCCACAGCGTCAGCGAGCGAGACACCACGTTTTTCGATAAGAACCGATCGTGGCGTGCCGTGTATTTGACCGGTTGCTATCGTAAGTGCGCTGATACGGCCAACTTCAATTCGCTTTTTCTCGATATGCACTTGGTCAAAACCGCCGGCGATCATCAGATCACGCAACATTTCCGGGTCGCTCATCTCATATGGAATTCCGTATTTCATCTCCGAGTCGTTTGGGAACAGCTGCTCAATCGCACGTGCCAGAGCCACTGCATGGGCATTCTCCTCAATGCGGTCCCACACGTTGAACAAGAAAATGCCGTCGTGCTTCAGGACCCGACGCACTTCGCGCAGCGCTGCCTCCTTATCCGGCACGAACATCAAGCCAAAAGCGCAGACCACGGCGCCGAACTCGCTCTTTGAGTAAGGTAAACTAGTCGCATCGGCCTCGCGCCATTCGATCCGTTCTACGTCGGCCAGGCTCTGCCGTGCGTAGTCGATCATTGCCTTGCTTATATCGGTGGCAACCAAACGACAGCTTTGATCGAGTCGTTTCCGCAGCCGCCGTGTAACTAAGCCGGTTCCACAGGCGATCTCCAATACGCCACCTTCCGGGTTGCCGGGAAGCCGTTGTGAGAGGTCGAGCGCGAATGGGTCGAACCAAGCCGGACCCAAACACTTGTCGTAGTATTCCGGCATTGAGCCGCTGAAGTCTCGTTGCACATCTGGCATAGTGCGCCCCCTGTTCTCAGCTGTTCACCTGGGTTCGATTGCGCCACGTAGCCGGCATGTTGCCAATACTACTAATCGATGCGCCTGTCGTCCAAGCGAGGCGCATACAGCGTTGCGCGTCGGTCTTGGCGCACTGATCCCCGATGTCCGGAGTCGCTTGCGGTGTTCGGCGTGCGGCGCGCGGCCGGTTGATGCCGCGCCGGACTATCCAACCATCATCGGACCAGTCGCCGGGCACCGACGATCGTCGCCATCTTTGTCAGAGACTCGCTGGCGCGCGCTGAACGCGCGACCGCTTCTCGGGCCGTTCGCTGCCAGTCGCTGGTTTGTGTCTGACCTTCCCCCGGCAATTCGGGCCAGACGGAGGTTGAGTTTTTCCGCAACTGAACGTGT
>DATFES010000009.1:0-5235 GCA_035250945.1 Alphaproteobacteria bacterium
TTCGACGTGCTGGTCGGCATCAACCTGCTGCGCGAAGGCCTCGACATTCCCGAGTGCGCGCTGGTCGCCATCCTCGACGCCGACAAGGAAGGCTACCTGCGCTCAAAGACTTCCCTCGTCCAGACGATCGGCCGGGCGGCGCGAAACATCGACGGGCGGGTCATCCTCTACGCCGACACGAGGACCGCATCGCTCGAATTCGCGCTCGCCGAGACCAATCGCCGGCGCGAAAAGCAGATGGCCTACAACCAGGCCAACGGCATCACCCCGGAATCGGTAAGAAAACGGATCGGCGACATACTCGGCACCGTCTACGAACGCGACCATGTCACAGTCGACACCGGCGACGCGGGCGCGCCGCACCTGGTCGGCCACAACCTGCGCGCCCACATCGCCGAACTCGAGGAACGCATGAAGTCGGCCGCCGCCGAGCTTGAATTCGAGGAAGCGGCGCGGTTGCGCGACGAAATCCGCCGGCTCGAAGCATTCGATCTCGAAATGCCGATGGGTCTCGCCGAGGCGCAGGCGGCGTATCGGGCAGGTCCGCGGCAGCGCGGCCGTTCGACCCAAGGCGCCGCTAGCTCGCGCCGTGGCCGCGCCCGCCGCCCGCCGCCGCGGCGATAGCGCTGCCCGCCGCCGCGCGAAGGTTAACGGCTAAGCGCCGTCTGGTGCGCCTGTACCAATTCGGCCATGCTCGTGAAGCGGAAATCGACCTTCGGTTCGCTCGACGGCGGCATGGTGGCGCCGAACCCGCCCTCGGCGTGCCGGCGATGGATCCAGCACGAGGCGATGCCATGCTGCGCCGCGGGCACGTGGTCGTGGAACAGGCTCTCCGCCGTATGCAGGATGTCGCGCCTTGCGACGCCGAGGCTTGCCAGTTTCTCGAGCATGTACTCGAAATTGCGCGCCGACGGTTTATAACTGCCGATGTCCTCGGCCGTATAGACCGCATCGAACGCCACCTGCAATTTCGCCTTGCTGAAGGCGAAGCTTTTGTTATCGACGTTCGAAAGGATGACAAGCTTGTAGTGCGTCTTCAGATACTGAAGCGCCGCCGCCGAATCGGCGAAGGCCGGCCAGTCCCTGATCGACCGGCCGTAGGTTTGCGCTTCCTCCCAGTCGGCTGACACGCCCCATTCTTCCGCCAGGCGCTTGTAGACGACCGCGAGCAGCTCGCTGTACCGCCGCGCCGGGGTCCAGCGCTGTTGCGCCGATTCATGCCGGGCGTGCGCTTCGAGAATCTGGTCGCGCGACAGGCCGCGGACGGCCCGCGTCGTCAAAGGCGCCAGCGCCGCCAGCATCCCGCGCTCCCAGTCGATGAGCGTTCCGTAGCAGTCGAAGGTCAGGACCTTGAAATCGGCGAGCTTCATCGATCGGCAACCTCGGTTCGGCGGCGAAGTGTGCACGCAATCGGCATTTCCGTCATCACCCGGCGAGCAACCAACCTCATCCGATGCGCCCCACGACGACCTACGCCACGACCGGGAAACCGGCCGCGACTCGAATGTGGGCACCGCAGGCGCATGTTCGATTGCCCCGGCGTGGTGTGGAACGCAGATGATAGTCGCGGCGTAATCTTGATATTATTGTTCGTTTATTCGGACCTACGCGGTGATATATTTTATTTCACTTTCATGTCGCAACCGACCGACCCGGCGTCCCGGCCAGATCGGCGGGACTATCGAAACTATAACCAGCGCCGCTCGACATGCAGATCCCCGGCACGACGCCCGCAGCCTACTTCTTCGGCGGGTTGTTCCGACAGAAGGACAATTTCGGACTGACCGCGTATCTCGCCAAACGAGCGCGTGAGGTCCGTCTCGTCGTCCCCGAATCGGCGCAAGGACATCTGGCGCACGAGATCCGCTGCCCGATCGCGACGTTGCCCGAGGCGTTCGCAAGCGGTCCCAGCGAGCCGAATCTCTTGGTACATGTCCCGCAGGACGAACGCCGTGTCATGGGCGACCTGCGCCGCCGATATGGCAGCACGCGCATAGTGTCGCTGATGCACGATATTCTGCCGGTCTTGAGCGCTCGCGGCGATCCTCTTGCCGATCCTATCGCGACGCCGGCGGCGCCTGCTTCGGTCAGGTACGCGATCGTGTGCCCGCCGCGAAGCGGCAGCACGTGGCTATGCGAGATGCTGACACGTTGCGGAATCGGCGCGCCGCGCGAGCACTTGCGGCGGAGCGTGATCCACCTCGCGCGTTGCGCCTGGTTGCGGCCGATCCGGTATATGTCGACGGTGCTAGTCGCGAGTGCGCGGAACGGCGTCTTCGGCACGAAACTGGTGAGCGATCTGGTCGCCGATTGGCGCGACACGGAGCAGCGCCTCGCTAGTTTGTCGCGGCGCCTGGCGGCCGAAGGATTTGCCGTCGTGAGGCTCAAGCGCCGCGACCGGGTTGCGCAGGCGGTGTCGTTCTATTTCGCGCGAAGGAGCCGAATTTCGCATGTTCGCGACCCTACGCGGCTCTCCGATATCGATCGCGCGCAAGTCGGCTACGATTTCCGCCAGATCGACGCAATGCATCGCTTTTTCGTTCAACAGGACGAATTGGTCGACCGTTTCGCCCGATCCATCGCCCCCAGCGCCTTGCTTCTGGACTACGAGGATGTCGAATGCGACCCGGCCGCCACGGTGCGAATGATCGCGTCCCACATTGGGATCGATGCGCCGTCGAATCCGCCGCGCAGCAACATGATCAAGATATCGAGCCAAGTCGCCATAATGCGCGAGTATGGCGAACGGTATCGGCGCGAGGCGGGGCTGCCGCCGTCATCCTGAACCGCGCCGCACGCGAAGCATTCCAGCGATGCGCGATTGACGATGGCGCACGGCGGTCGCCCGGGCGATAAACCCGGCCTCGGTCCGACGCGGATGCGTCCGACGAAGCATCGTCAGTGGCTCTCGACTCATGCCTCACGTCATCGTCGCCCTGATCGCCATGCTCGCCGTCCAGGTGGTAATTTCAGCCGCCGGCCTCGTCGGGCCGGTACTGGCGCCGATCGCAGCGCGCGATCTCGGGCTCGATCCGGCGCTGGTCGGATTTTTCGTCTCGATGATCTACGGCGTCGCGGCGGTCGCCGGGCTGGCCAGCGGCGGGCTGATCTCCCGCTGGGGCGCGATGCGGGTGAGCCAGGGATGCCTCGCCTTTGCGGCGGCCGCCTCCGGGCTCATCGCGATCGGGCGGCCGACAAGCGTGATCGCGGGTGCGCTGTTGATGGGCCTCGCTTATGGCCCGGCGACTCCCGCTTCTTCGCACATTCTCTCCCGCGTTACGCCGCGTGAGTGGATGAATCTCGTTTTCTCGGCCAAGCAGACCGGCGTTCCGCTCGGCAATGCCCTCGCCGGCGCGGCGATACCCTCGCTCGCGGTGGCGTTCGGCTGGCGAGGCGCGCTGATTTCCGTCGCGTTAGTCTGCATCGCTCTCGCCGCCGCCGTCCAACCGTTGCGCGGGCGCTTCGACGATGAGCGCAATACGAATCTCCCCTTGCTCGGCTGGGCGCAATTCGTCGGCCCGCTGGGCTTCGTCTGGCGCGACCGCGCGTTGCGGCGACTGGCGCTGTCTTCCTTTGCCTATTCGGGCATGCAGGTGACGTTGAGCGCCTTTCTTGTCACCTATCTCAATCAGGCGCTCGACCTATCGGTCGTCGCCGCCGGCCTGATGCTGTCCGCCGCTCAAGCCGCCGGCGTCGCCGGCCGCGTGTTGTGGGGGTGGGTGGCCGACCGTTTCGATAATCCGCGTCGCGTGCTCGGTGGCTTAGGGTTGGGGATGACGGTGTTCGCGATTCTCACCGGGCTGTTCACGCCGGAATGGCCCCACATGGCGATACTGGCGATATGCATTTGCTTCGGGGCGACGGCGGTGGCGTGGAACGGCGTGTTCCTCGCGCAGGTCGCCCGCCTGTCGCCGCCGGGACGGGCCGGCGAGGTCACCGGAGGCACGTCATTCATGACATTCGGCGGCGTAATGGCGACGCCGGCGATCTTCAGCCTGATCCTCGCTATAACCGGCAGCTATACGGTCGGCTTTGTCGCCGCCGCCGTCCTTAGCTGCATTGGCGCGCTGTCGTACTTCGTTGACAACCGCCGGCCGGCCGCCGCCTGATCCTTCGGCTCCGCTTGCGGCGGGCGGCGGTCTCCCCCATTCTCCACACCGCGATGATCGATTTCGACCTTGCGCCCAATCTGCCGCGCGCCGCGCTCGTCACTGGCGCTGCGCGACGCATCGGCCGCGGCGTCGCGCTCGATTTGTCGCGCGCCGGCGTCGCCGTCGCGATTCACTATCGCACCTCGCAGCCCGAGGCCGAGGCGCTCGCCGCCGAGATCACCGGCGCCGGCGGAAAGGCGGTGGCGCTTGGCGCCGATCTGGCGCGCGAGGCCGAATCCGCGATGCTGGTGTCGCGCGCGAACGCAGCGCTGGGATCCCTCGGTATCCTGGTCAACAACGCCTCGCTGTTCGAGCGCGACGAGGCGCTCAGCGTGACCCGCGCGAGTTGGGACGCTCATTTCGAGACAAACCTACGCGCGCCGTTCGTCCTGTCGCAGGCCTTCGCCCGCCAATTGCCCGCCAACGGCGAGGGGTTGATCGTCAATGTCGTCGACGAACGGGTATGGAACCTGACGCCGCATTTCACTTCGTACACGTTGAGCAAAGCTGGCTTGTGGACGTTGACGCAAACGCTGGCCCTGGCGCTGGCGCCGCGGATCCGGGTCAACGCCATCGGCCCCGGACCGGTGCTGCCGAGCCCGCGGCAGAGCGAGGCCCAATTCGCGCGCCAGGTCGCCGCGGTACCGCTCGCTCGCGGCCCCACCGTCGAGGAGATCGCCGCGGCAGTGCGTTTTCTGGCCGGCCAGCGCTCGATCACTGGCCAGATGATCGCGCTTGATGGGGGACAACATCTCAGTTGGGCTTCGCCCGGCCGCAACGCCACGCCCGACGAATAGACATAGACAAGGACGCGTATGCCACCCCCAAAACTCGCCTCGCCCAAGGCCTCAAGGCTGCACGCCATCGCCGACGCGGCCGCGCGCGTGCGTCATGTTTTCGTGCGCGACCTTGTTCTCGACGCGCGCGTCGGAGTGATGCGGCGCGAGCGCGGCGTCAGGCAGCGCGTGCGAATCAATCTCGACCTTGCGGTGATCGAGGGCGAAGGCGCGCTGTCCGATCGCCTTGCCGACGTGGTCTGCTACGACGCGATCACCCAGGATGTGCGCCGGTTGGTCGCCGCGCG
>DATFES010000596.1:0-2295 GCA_035250945.1 Alphaproteobacteria bacterium
GATGGCGGCCGCCGTGTCGGCGAAATCGGTCAAGCGCGGCGCGAGGTCGACGATCGGACAGGCGCCGGCGACGTTGCAAAGCATCTGCGAATTGTCGCCGATTTGCAGCGAATAGAAGGCCACGCCGCGCACAGCAAGGACCGGCGCCAGGTCGCTCAACGAAACCGATCGAAAGCGATCGTTGGGGTTCTCCGCCGCGCCCGCCCACGCCAACCCCACTTTCACGCGCGCAAGCGTGCCGGGGAGCGGCATCGAGCCGGCCGGCCCGAGATACGGCGCCCGCGCGGGAATATCGCGCAATGCGGCGCCGAAACGCCGCGGCAGCGACAGCATCGGCGCATGCACGTCGAACGTTGCAACCGGCGCCTTGCTGTCGACGATCTCGACCATCGGCATGCTTGCGCAAAAAAGCCGGACCAGCGGCGACTGCACCGCGGCGACGACGCGCGCGCCGCGTTCGGCGAGCAACGACAGATAACGCGCGAATTGAATCGTGTCGCCGAGCCCTTGTTCGTGCCAGACGAAGATCGAGCGATTGTCGAGCGGCGCGCCGTCCCACTCGGGCATCGGCAGCGAACGGCGCGTAGGCGCCAACGCCTCGGTCCGCCAGCGCCATTCGTACTTTTCCCAACCGGAGGCGAACTCGCCCGCGCGCAACAGGCTGAAGGCATGGTTGACGTGCGCCTCGGCGTAGTCGGGTCGTCGCGATGCCGCGGCGGCGTAAGCGGCGTCGGCGTCGGCGTACTTCGCTTGGCGCTCGGCGACGAACCCGCGTCCGGCGAGCGCCGGTCCGTGATCGGGCGCGGCGGCGAGCGCCCGCCCGATCGCCGCCTCGGCGAGCGCGAAGCGCTCTTCGGCGGCGAAGACAAGCGCAAGGTTGGTAAGGGCGTCGGGATCGCGCGGCGCCAACGTGACCGCCCTTCGCGCCGCCGATTCGGCGTCGTCGAACCGGCCGGCGCGGAACAGCAGCAGCGCCAGATCGATCCACAAACGCGGGCGATTCGGGTTCTGCTGCGCCGCGGCCTTCAGGCAGGCGATCGCCTCGCCGGTCAGTCCCTGGCGGTATAACGCGACAGCTGCATCCGCGGACGCGCGGTTCGTTGTCGGCGGCATGCGCGCTAGTTCAGTCGATCGCCGGTCGACGGGTCGAATAGATGGATCTGCGACAAGCGCGGCGCCAGCTTCAGCGTCATGCCCGGTTCAAGCCGAACCACGCCATCGATCGTGGCGATGGCGTCGGCGCCGCCGAGATCGACCGTAATCAGCGACGCATCTCCGAGCGGTTCGACCACCACCACTTGGCCGAGGAGAACCTGCCGCTCCGGCGTGGCGTCGCTCGCGGGGCGAAGGTCGCAAGGCCGCAAACCGATGGTGGTCGCCTGGCCATCGACAACGCCGCGCGGAGCGTCGGCAAGCGGCCACGTCGCGCCGTTCTCGAGCGCAACCGCGACGCGATCGCCATCGACGCGGAAGCGCCCAGCGAGGAAATTCATCGCCGGGCTGCCGATGAACCCGGCGACGAATCGGTTCGTGGGTCGGGCATAGACGTCGACCGGCGTACCGATCTGCGCGATGCGCCCGTCCTTCAGTATCACGATCCGATCGGCGAGCGTCATCGCCTCGACCTGATCGTGGGTGACGTAGATGACGGTCGTACGCAGGCGATGATGAAGCTTCTTGATCTCCGCTCGCATCTGATGACGCAGCTTGGCGTCGAGGTTGGACAGCGGTTCGTCGAAGAGGAATACCGTCGGCTCGCGCACGATCGCGCGGCCCATCGCGACGCGCTGGCGCTGGCCCCCCGACAGCTCGGCGGGCCGACGGTCGAGCAGCGCTTCGAGCTCGAGAATCCCCGCCGCCTGACGAACGCGCCGGTCGATCTCGGCTCGCGGCATGCGCCGTGCCCGCAGCGAAAACGCCATGTTTCGGTACACGGTCATGTGCGGATAGAGCGCGTAGTTTTGGAACACCATCGCGATATTGCGATCTTTTGGCGGAACGTGGGTGACGCGGTCGGCGCCGATATAGATCTCGCCGTCGCTCGGATCCTCGAGGCCGGCGATCATGCGCAAGATGGTCGACTTTCCGCAGCCCGAAGGGCCCACCAGGACGACGAACTCGTGGTCGGCGATGTCGAGTTCGACGCCTTTTACCGCGTCCACGACGCCGAAACGCTTCGCCAGTGTCTGCAACCGGACCGCCGCCATCGTCGGCCGTCAGCTCATTTACCGAGAACGGCGCCGGCGCGGGCGGCGAGCAGGGCATCGCCCGCGGCGAGGCGCTCGTTCCAGCCGT
>DATFES010000006.1:0-2767 GCA_035250945.1 Alphaproteobacteria bacterium
GCCGGTGGTGCAGGCCGAAGCCAATCCCCGGCCCGCGCCGAAAAATCCCGCGGCGAAGCCTTTGCCGGCGCCCGACGCGATGCCGCTTGCCACGGTCGATTCGCGGCTGATCAGGCTCGCCTCGATATCCGCCGCGCTTGCGACGACGCCGATCGTCCGCGGACCGCTTACTAGCCAGGCATCAAGCTGTTGGCGCGGGTCAGGCGGGGACGACGCGCAGGCGCCTGCCGTCAAGACAATAACGCAGGCCGCTATGCGGCGTACCGATTTCGATGAACACCGACGCATCGTTTGTGCTCCATCGTCCCTGAACTCGATCGAGCGACACATTGTCGGCAAAGCGTAGGCGGCCGGATTTCACCTCTTGCGCGGTTATTCCGCCGCCTGCGCGGTGGGCGATGGGCGACGGAACAGGGCGAGTAGCTCGGCTTCGTGCGCCTTGGCCTTGGCGAGGTGCGCGTCTTTGACGTGGCCGAAGCCGCGGATGTGCTCGGGAATTGCCGCAAGCTCGACGGCGAGCGCGTGATTTTCCGGCGTCAGCCGTTCGATCAGCTCGGCAATGAGCGCTTCGTAATCGGCGATCAACTGGCGTTCGCGCCGCCGCTCCGCCGCTCGGCCGAAGATATCGAGCCACGTCCCGCGCACGAACTTGAAGCGCGCCAGCCAGCGGAAGGCACCCAGCATCCACGGACCGAAGGTACGCTTTTGAAGCTGTCCGGTCTCGGGGTCGCGATCGGCGATCAGCGGCGGCGCAAGATTGAACTCGAGGCGATAGTCGCCCTCGAACTGGCGGCGAAGCGCCTGGACGAATTTCGGATCGGCATAAAGCCGCGCCACCTCGTATTCGTCCTTGTAGGCGAGAAGCTTGGCGTAGTAGCGCGCCACCGCCTCGGCGAGGCCGCTCAGTCCGGGCGTTTGTTTGCGTTCGATTTCGGCTACGCGGCGCACCATTTCTTCGTAGCGTCGCGCATACCCGGCATTCTGGTAACCGGTGAGATGTTCGACCCGTCGGGCGACGATATCGTCGAGCGATTTGGCCATCGGTCGCAGCGGCGTCACCATCGTCGGCCTCGCCGCACGATCGACGGCCGCGAGATCGTGCGCCGCGAGGCGGCCCCACGAAAAGGCACGCTTGTTGGCTTCGACGGCGACGGCGTTGAGCTCGATCGCCTGGCCGATGGCGTCGGCCGACACCGGCACCAGTCCGCGCTGCCAGGCGTAGCCGAGCATGAAAAGATTGGTGGCGATCGAATCGCCCATCAGCGCCGTGGCGAAGGCGGTGCCTTCGACGAACTCGACCGCATCGGCGCCGACGGCATCCCGCACCACCTGTTGCAGCTCGCCGCCGGGAAACTGGAGGTCCGGCTTGCGCGTGAACGCCCCGGTCACCGTTTCGTGGGTATTGATGACGGCCCGCGTCAGCCCTTTGCGCATGCGGCTGTTGGCCTCGACGCCGGCGGCGACGACGAGATCGCAGCCGAGCACCAGATTGGCCTCGCCCGCCGCGACGCGCACCGCGTGAATTGCCTCCGGGGTGCGACCGATGCGGATATGCGAGATCACCGCGCCGCCCTTCTGCGCCAGGCCGGTCATGTCGAGCACGGTGACGCCCTTGCCCTCGATGTGCGCCGCCATGCCGAGAAGCGCGCCGATGGTGACGACGCCGGTGCCGCCGACCCCGGTGACGAGGATGTTGTACGGCGCATCGACCGCCGGTATGGCCGGCATGGGTAGCCCGGCGAACCGGTCGCCGCCTTGCTCGCTCGAACGCAGCTTGCGCACCTTGCCGCCATGGACGGTGACGAAGGAGGGGCAGAACCCCTTCAGGCACGAGAAATCCTTGTTGCACGACGATTGATCGATCGCCCGCTTGCGGCCGAATTCGGTCTCGACCGGTGTCACCGACAGGCAGTTGGACTGCACGCCGCAATCGCCGCAACCCTCGCAAACCTCCTCGTTGATGAAGACGCGCTTCTGCGGATCGGGGAAGGTGCCGCGCTTGCGCCGCCGCCGCTTCTCGGCGGCGCAGGTCTGGTCGTAGACCAGTACCGTGACGCCCTTGACGTCGCGCAAATCGCGCTGCACGCGGTCGAGCCTGTCGCGATGCTCGATCGTAACGCCGGACGCGAAGCCGGCGTTGACCGGATACTTGTCAGGCTCGTCGCTGACGACGACGATGCGCGCCACCCCCTCGGCTGCGGCCTGCTGGGTGATTTGCGGCACGGTGAGCTGCCCGTCGACCGGCTGGCCCCCGGTCATCGCCACCGCGTCGTTGTAGAGAATCTTGAAGGTGATATTGACGCCCGCCGCGACGGCCGCGCGGATGGCGAGCGACCCCGAATGGAAATAGGTGCCGTCGCCAAGATTGGCGAAAACGTGCGCGGTCTCGGTGAACGGCGCCTGGCCGATCCAAGTGACCCCTTCGCCGCCCATCTGGGTGAAGGTGTCGGTGCTACGGTCCATCCATTGCGCCATGAAATGGCAGCCAATTCCGGCGAGCGCGCGGCTGCCCTCGGGCACCCGTGTCGAAGTATTGTGCGGGCAGCCCGAGCAGAAATAGGGAATACGCTGGAACTTGACCTTTTCGGCGGCGAGCGCTTTCTCCTTCTGCTCGAGGAACGCCAGGCGCTCCTCGATCTTGGCCGAGGTGTAGAAGGGCCGGAGGCGGAGCGCGATCACGCGCGCGACTTGCGCCGGCGTCAGCTCGTCGGCCGAGGGGAGGATCCATTCGCCCTTCTCGTCGAACTTTCCGACGACGCGCGGCCGC
>DATFES010000014.1:0-6130 GCA_035250945.1 Alphaproteobacteria bacterium
GGCTCGCGTCGCGGCCGTTGAGCACGACGTGCGCGCCTGCCCCGGCGAGCCCGCGGGCGATCGCCAGACCGAGGCCGCGCCCCGAGCCGGTGACCAGCGCGACGCGGCCGGCGAGCGAGAAATCGGGAGCGAGGCCAGCGATCATCAGAGAATGGCGCGGGAAATCGCGAAACATCGACGGATGGCCGGCGATGGTTATCCGTTTTCATAGGCTTCGTCCAGTTGCGATACGCGCCTTGACGCTCCGGCGGCGCGAAGGAACAATGCGATCACCTTGCGAAATGCCCGTGGGCGAGGGCGTCGACGGGCGACGATGTTTCTCGAAAATGGGGAGGAAATACGACATGCGGAACTTGCTTCGCCTTGCGGCGGCGGCCGCGGCGGCGGCGCTCGTCGCCGGTCCGGCCTTGGCGCAAAAGGCGACGATGCGCATCAGCCATCAGGTGCCGCCGGCGCATCACTTGAGCAAGATGCTGGAGATCTTCAAGTCTGAGGCCGAGAAGGGGTCGAACGGCGCGGTCGAAGTGCAGATCCTCGGCGCGTCGTCGGCGTTCAAGCCGGCGGAGAACCATCCGGCGGTGGCGCGCGGCTCGATCGAGGCGGCGCTGTCGGTGAATTTCCAATGGGGCAACACGATCCCCGAGATGAACGTCGTCGTCATCCCCTACATGTTCGGCGACCTCGAGCGGATCAAGAGATTCCCGGGCTCGCCGGCGGCGAAGGTGCTCGAGGCGAAACTCGAGGAGAAGGGCGTCAAAAACCTCGCCTGGTTCTACATCACGCGCCAGGCGATCTACACCTCGGGCAAGAAGCCAATCTTGGCGCTCGATGATTTCAAGGGCCTCAAGATCCGCGGCTTCAACCCGCTGGCCGACGAGGCGCTCAAGGCGGTCGGCGCCGCGCCTTCGGCGATGGCCGGCGACGAGGTTTATCAGGCGCTGCAGACCGGCGTGCTCGACGCCGGGGTCACCGACGTTTCGGCGGCCTATAGCCGGAAATACTATGAAGTGCAGAAATTCGGCACGGTGACGCCGGCGCTCACCGTCTATTTCCACATGTACGTCAATCCGCAATGGTGGAACGGCCTCAAGGCCGAGCAGCGGGCGGCGCTCGAGGCGGCGGCCAAGAAGGCCGAGGCCGAGGCGGTTGCGATCACCGAGAAGACGGCCGACGACGCGATCAAGCAGCTTCAGGATAAGGGCATGCAGCTCAAAATCCACAGCGCGCAAGAAGCCGCGACGTGGAGTGCCTCGATGCAGAAGCCGGTCCTCGACGCCTTCCTCAAGGCGGCGCCCAAGGACGGCCCGCGCCTTGTCGAGGCGCTGAACAAGCTGTAATCGGGCAAACGGCCGCTGCGGCGCTCCCTGCGTCGGAAGATCTCGCGGGGAGCGCCGGTTTCCATATCGCTCGCGACCCTGCGCAGCCGCCCAGGCCGCCGATGAGGGCCTAACCATGACGGCGGCGATCTATCGCGCTATTCGCTTCCTGGCCGACGCGGCGTCGTGGATCGCCGCGGCGAGCGTGCTCGGTTCGCTGCTTCTCGTTTCGTACTCGGTCGGCATGCGTTACCTCGCCAATCGCCCCGAGCCATGGGTCGACGAGCTGGTCGGCTACGTGCTGGTGGCGAGCGTCGCCTTCGCCGTCGCCGAGGCGCTCAGCAAAGGCGAGCATATCTGCGTCGACATCCTGACCGAACGATTGGGTCCGGCAGGGCGGCGCGCCGTCCACGTCCTCGGGCTCCTCGCCGTCGCGGCGACGGCGATCATCCTCATCGTCGAGGGATGGGAGATGGTCGCTTTCTCGCGCCTCGTCGGCATCCGCTCGATCGGCTATCTGTCGATCGAGATCTGGATCGCGCAACTCATGGTGCCGCTCGCCGGCGTCCTGCTGTTGCTGAGCGCGCTGGCCGAGCTGCTGCGCGTCGCCGCCGGCTTGCCGCCGCCAGCCGATGTCGATGATCGCGTTCGGGCGCCGCCCGAGATCAAACGCAGCGCGCTCGACTGAGATGACCTTCTTTCTCATCCTGATCGCCCTCGTGCTGGTGTTGTTCACCGGCATCCCTGTGTTCACCGCGCTCACCCTGTTCGCCGCGGCGATCCTGTTCGGCGTCGAGGGCAATCTCGGCAATCTCGGCGAGATCGTTTTCGGCAAGCTCAACACTTATCTTCTCGTCGCCATTCCGCTGTTCACGCTGATGGCGCATTTCATGATCCGCGGCAGGGTGGTGGACGATCTTTACGCCACCGCGCACATCCTCTTGCGCCACCTGCCGGGCGGGCTCGGCATCGCCACCGTGGCGGCGTGCACCATCTTCGCCGCCATTTCGGGCTCGAGCGTCGCCACCGCGCTCACCATCGGCTCGGCGGCGATCCCGCAGATGCTGCGCTACGGCTACAACCCGCGCACCGCCTACGGCGTGGTCGGCGCCGGCGGGACGCTCGGCATCCTCATCCCGCCCTCGGCGCCGATGGTGCTGTTCGGCGTCGTCTCCGACACCTCGATTGGCCAGCTCTTTATGGCGGGCGTGATACCCGGCCTGTTGGTGGCGCTTATCTTCGCTTTGTACTGCATGTGGAGCGCGCATGGGCGGACCGCCGAACGACTGCCGCGCGCCCGGCTCGGCGAGGCGCTCGCCGCCATCCGCCGCTCGATATGGGCGCTATCGCTGCCGCCGCTCATCCTCGGCGGCATGTATTTCGGCGTCTTCACGGCGACCGAAGCGGCGGGCGTCGGCGCGCTGGCGGCGCTGCTCATCGCACTCCTCGCCTATCGCAGCCTCGGTATTCGCGGAATTTGCGAGGCGGCGCGCGATGCGGCGCGCACGTCGGCGATGCTGTTCATGATTCTTATTGGCGCGGCGCTGTTCGGTCACGTTCTGACCAAGCTGCGTATCCCGCAGCAGATGGTCGAGCTGGTGACGACTTACGGCGTTTCGCAGATCGAATTCCTCATCGCCGTCATGGTGCTGGTGTTCGTGCTCGGCATGTTCCTCGAGACGATTTCGATCATCCTCATCACCACGCCGGTCGTCCTGCCGGCGCTGGTTGCGCTCGAAATCAACCCGGTGTGGTACGGCGTGCTGCTGACGATCAACCTCGAACTCGCGCTGATCACCCCGCCGGTCGGGATGAATCTGTTCGCCATCAAGGCGATCACCAAGGCGCCGATCGGCGAGATCATCGTCGGCATTGCGCCTTATGTCGTGCTGCTGGTGGCCGGCCTGGGGATGGTGATGGCGTTCCCCGAACTGGCCTTATGGCTGCCCGGCACGATGATCGGCCGCTGAAGACCGGGGGATACGGCGGATCGGACGGCTTTGGGGCAGTCCTGCCGGTGCGGACGGCGACTCGGTCGATCGGGTATAATGAATCGACGCGGTTACCGAGCGTAGGACATGCAACGGGTACGGAATTTCACCGCCCGTCACGAAGATTTGATGGGGTGAGGGTTTTGCGAGCCGCCGAAGAATTAGGAGCATATGCACCTACTTTGCTATTCCTTTATTGCCGGTAGCGCTGGGGGTGGTTGGAGCGCGGGGCCGACCGATACGGTGGTGCGGTCGGCGGAGACGGGGGAATGACGTATCAGTCGATGTCCCTGATGATCGACGAGGAGGGCCGCGAGTGGCCCTGGCCGTCGCACGAATTGCTGCGCCGCCTGCCGCCCGACGGGTCGATCGACGATCCAGCGGTCCGCGCGATTCGCCAGCTTGGATTCGCCGGCGTGGCGCTGCGGCACCATGCGGCCCACGTGCGGTTCGATCCGCGCAGCCTTTCGGCCGAGGCGCAGGTCGCGCTTTATTACCTGCTGGCCGAGACCCGCCCGCGACAAGTCGCATTGACCTATGCCGACGGCGAATGGCGCCACGAGATTCGCCAAGGCGGCGCGGCGTTGCGACGGATCGCCCGCCTGGTCGAGGCGGCGCGCGCCGAGGGCGGGGCGCGCTTCTGCACCCGTCGCCGGCGGGCGGCCGATCTTGGCGCCGGACGCTTCGCACCGCTCGCCGCCCTGCTGACGTTTTGGCGTCCGGGGGTGCGCGCCGACAACATCGAAGAACTGGGCGCCCGCCTGCGCGCGTTTCTTGGCGAGCGCTATGTGATCGCCCGCGGCGGTCTTAGTCCGATGGGCATGATCTACGCCAAGATCGGCCGCGACCATCGCGACATCGACGACACTTGGCACCGCCAGGCCGTCGGCGCGCCGGTCGATTTCCATCCCGATCCGCGCTTCGGCGACTGGATCCGGCGCACCTTCGAGGAGGTCGCCGTCAGCGGCAAGGCGCGTATCGACGATGTCGATGCGGTGGTCCAGCCGGTCGGCCGCATGCCGGTCCGCATCCGTTGCCGCCGCGTCATCGTGCCGTTCGTAGGGCCCTTGGGTGAGCCGGTGATCGTCAGCGCCTCGCTGGCCGACCCGACGATCGATCTCCTGGTCGACGCCGGCGACGATTGAGCGGCGCGGCTAGCGCGCCAGGTTGAGCCGCCGGTAACTGAGCGCCTCGGCGACGTGGACGCGGGCGACGCCGGCGGCCCCGTCGAGATCGGCCAGCGTGCGCGCCACCCGCAAGACGCGGTGGTATCCCCGCGCCGATAGCTTGAGCCGGTCGGCGGCGTCGTTGAGCAACGCACGGCCGGCCGGCTCGGGCGCCGCCATCTCCTCGAGCTGGCGGCCGTCGAGCATGGCGTTGGCGCGCGGCCGACCCTCCTCGGGCAACCTGGCGAAGCGCACCGATTGACGCGCCCGCGCCGCGGCGACCCGTGCCGCCACCGCGGCCGATCCCTCGGCTGGCGGCGGCAGCGACAGATCGGCCGCCGCCACCGCCGGCACGTCGACATGCAGGTCGATGCGATCGAACAGCGGGCCCGAGATCCGCGACTGATAGTCGAGCGCGCAGCGCGGCGCGCGGCCGCAAGCTTGTGCGGCGTCGCCGAGGTGGCCGCAGCGGCAGGGATTCATCGCCGCGACCAACTGCACGCGCGCCGGGTAACTGACATGCGCGTTCGCCCGGGCGATCACCGCCCGGCCCGATTCGAGCGGCTGGCGCAGCGCTTCGAGCGTGCTGCGGGCGAATTCGGGGAGCTCATCGAGGAACAACACGCCGCGATGGGCGAGCGTCACCTCGCCGGGACGCGCGCGGGTGCCGCCGCCGACGAGTGCGGCGAGCGTCGCCGAGTGATGCGGATCGCGAAACGGACGGTCGCGCCGCAGGCCGCCCTCGCCGATAAGCCCGGCGACCGAATGGATCATGCTCACTTCGAGCGCCTCGGCCGGCTCGAGCGGCGGCAGCAGCCCGGGCAAGCGCTGGGCCAGCATCGACTTGCCGGCGCCCGGCGGCCCCACCATCAGCAGATTGTGGCCGCCCGCCGCGGCGACCTCGAGCGCGCGCTTGGCGCTTTCCTGGCCCTTGATGTCGGCGAGGTCGGGATAGACGGCGGCGGTGGCGGCAAGACGCGCGCGTGGCGCCTGCAGCACCTGCGCTCCTTTGAAGTGGTTGACCAGCGCGATCAGCGAATCGGGCGCCAGTACGTCGAGCCCCTGCGACGCAGCCCCGGCCCACGCCGCTTCCGCGCCGCTGGCGGCGGGACAGATCAATCCACGGCCATGGCCAACCGCCGCCATCGCCGCCGGCAGCACTCCGGCGACCGCTGCCAGCCGCCCGTCGAGCGCCAGTTCGCCGAGCGCCACGTAGTCGGCGAGGTGCTGCGGGTCGAGGACGCCCATCGCCGCCAGCAAGGCGATGGCGATCGGCAGATCGTAGTGCGATCCTTCCTTCACCAGGTCGGCCGGCGACAGGTTGATGGTGATGCGCCGCGGCGGCAGGGCTAGACCCATCGCCGCCAGCGCCGCGCGCACCCGCTCGCGGCTCTCGCCGACCGCCTTGTCGGGAAGCCCAACCAGCAGGAAAGCCGGCATGCCGGCGCCGATGCTGACCTGCACGTCGACATCGACCACCTCGATGCCCTGGAACGCCACCGTGTGTACGCGCGCAAGCATGGCTCTCCCCGGCATCGGGCGCCGGCGGCAAAGGCGGACGACAATCTTCGATCGTATGTTTATCTTACGACAATGCTGGATTGCCAGCGGCGATTGGCGAGCGGCTCAGGCGTGCCGCAGGGCCGAGATGCGACGC
>DATFES010000016.1:0-7806 GCA_035250945.1 Alphaproteobacteria bacterium
GCTAGGCCGCGTCTTGCCTCAGACGCGGCCGCTTCGCGGGCGGCTTGGCCGGCGATTTTGTCACCCTTCGCCGGTCAGGCCGTCCGCTCTTTTACCGCCCGCAGCAGCTCGTGCAGCCGCCGGTCGGGGATGCCGAGTTGATCGAGGTGCTTGACCGTGTTCTCGAGGTAGGCGCGCGCGGCTCCGCGCTGTCCGTGGCCCTGCAGGATCAGCTCCACCGTCCGCTCGAGCGTCAGTTTTCCCGTATAATGCTTGTGACGACGGTTGATGACAAAAGCGCGGCCGTGCACCGGCCCGGTGGCGATGCCGATGGTGACCGCCCGGCAGGTATATGAGTTGTTCATCATCTCGCGGTCCCATAGATATTGCATGACGCGGTCGTGGTTGCCGGCGGCGACGCGATAGGCGATGCCGCGACACGCCCCGCCGCGATCGAGTCCCAGCACCAGCCCAGGCTTCTCGGGCGTCCCGCGATAACGCGTCGAATAAAGACAGAAGGCGCGATGGAAGCCCTTGAGCAGCGCCGGCCGGGCTTCCTCGAATGGAAAGCCGGGGTCCCACATCAGCGAGCCGTAAGCGAAGAGCCATAAATCCCTGCCGTCGGACGGCGGCGGGCAGGTATTCGGCTCGGAACCACCCTGGCCGACGGTCATCGTATTTCGGCCTCACCCACGTTGCACCATCGCCACGCCGATTGCCGCGATCACCATCCCGGCGAGCGCCGCCGGCCCCAACGTTTCGCCGAAAAGGAGCCAGGCGAACAGCGCTGCGAACGGCGGCACGAGATAGAACAGGCTCGCCACCTTGGCGGCGGCGCCGTGGCGGATCAGCCAATAGAGCAGACTGACCGCGCCCAGCGATAGGACGATGGATAGCCAGGCGAAAGCGGCGGCGAATTGCCAGGTCCAATCGACCTGCATCGTTTCCAACGACAGGGCCAGCGGCAGCATCACGGCGCCGGCCGCCGCGTATTGAATCACCGCGCCGGTGCGCAAGTCGGCGTGCGCGCTGTAACGCTTTTGGTAAAGCGTGCCGGCGGTGATGCCGAGCAGCGCCAGAACCGAAAGCAGCACCGCAGCGAATGCCCCGCGATCGAAGGTCAGCTTGTCGGCGAGCACCATGGCCACGCCGGCGAGCCCAAGTCCGAGCCCAAGCCATTGACGGGCGCTAACCCGCTCGCCAAGCAAAGGGCCCACCACGGTGGCGGTAAGCAGCGGCTGGACGCCGACGATCAGCGCGCTCAGTCCGGCCGGCAATCCGTGGTCGAGCGAGGTGAACACGCCGCCGAGATAAGCGCCATGCATGAGGAGCCCGACGACGGCGATGTGCCCGACCGCCGCCCAGCTCCGCGGCCATGGCGCGCGGATCAACGCCACCACCGCCACCATCAGCAGCGTGACCGCGGCGAACCGCAATGTGAGGAAGGTCAGCGGCGGAGCGAAAGGCAATCCCGCCTTACCGGCGATGAAGCCGGTCGCCCACAACACTACGAATATCCCCGGGGCGATCGCCGTCGCAAGCAGCGGCGACGCCGACCGCAGCGTCAATCTCGAAGGCTTGGCGTCACGCGGGACCATAGCGTGCGGCGGGCTCCGATAACGAGTGTCGGGCGAGAATAGCCACGCGCCACGTCGGCGCATAGTTGCGCCTGCGGCCGCCGCGCCCAGCGCATGACGGCAACGCGGTCGCGACCTGCCGCCGCCTTGCGAGGCTTTTCGCTTCGCCCGGCGTCGCTTATAACCTCCCCGTCGTGCGCCGATTCTTGGTCATCCTTGTCGCAGCGCTCGCTGTCGCCTTTGCTGCGTGGTCGGCGTTCTGGATCCACGCCGCCGGCGATATCGAGCGACGCCTCGCCGCATGGGCCGCCGAGCAGCGCGCCGCCGGGATGACGGTCGAGCATGGCGCGATCGAGGTGAGCGGATATCCGTTCGCTTGGCGCGTCGATGTGACGAGTCCGCGCCTCGCCGGCGCCGGCGCTGCGCAATGGGAATGGCGCGGCGAGCGCGTGGTGCTCGGCATTCGTCCGTGGGCGATGCGCACCATACCAGCGGTCTTTCCCGGCGTTCATGTGCTCGCCGCCGGCGCGGGCGAAGCGGCGCGCGGCTTCGCGCTCTCGGCGGCGCGGCCGGACGGACGCTTCGAGCTCGACGGCGCCGGAAAACTCGCGCTGCTCGTCTTGGATCTCGAGACGGTTAGCCTCCGCGAGCCGCCGTCGCCATCGGTAACCAGGGTCGGCCGCGCCGAGGTGCGTATTCGACCGGTTCGCGGCGCGATCGAGGCGGACTATCGCACTGACACGCTCGGCTCGGCGCTTCGCTTGTTCGACGTGGCGCTGCCCGAGCGCCCGACAAACGGACTCGGGCAAACCATCGCCCGCGCGGAGCTCGACACCAACTTCAAGGGCCAATTGCCGCCCGGTCCGCTCGGCGGTTCGGTCGCCCGATGGCGCGACCAGGGCGGTGTGGTCGAGGTCAACCGCGTGGCGCTGGTTTGGGGACCGCTCGATTTCGATGGCGACGGCACGATCACCCTCGACGCCCTCAACCGGCCGCTCGGCGCGTTCACCATGCGCGTGCGCGGGTACAACGAGACGGTCGACGCCATGGCATCGGCCGGGCTCATCCGTCCGCGCGAGGTGGCGGGCCTGAAAGTCGCGCTCAATCTGTTCGCGCGCCCAGGGCAAAACGGCGGCCCCTCGCAGCTCACCGTTCCACTGGCCGCCCAGGACGGTCGATTGTCCATCGCCGGGTTCAACGTGACGCGGCTCGAGCCGATCGAATTCCGTTAGAGCGCGTACCGCTCCGTTGCGGTCAAGCTGCGCGGCTTCGTGGTTCGACAGGCTCACCACGAGGACACGCTCGTTGTTCCTCGCCCTGAGCTTGTCGAAGGGTGAGGCGAAACGCCGGCGGTTCGACCCACGTGAACCGCGCTCCAACCACTGGCCGCGCTCAGTCCTGCTTCGCGGCGACGATCGAGCGGCGCAGACGCCGCGCGCGGGTGAAGACGTCTTGCAGCGTCTTGCCCTCGCCGGCGCGGATCGCCTTCTGCAGCAGCGCGATGTCCTCGTAGAGCCGGCCCATCATCTCAAGGACCGCCTCGCGGTTATGCAGGAACACGTCGCGCCACATCACCGGGTCGGAGGCGGCGACCCGGGTGAAGTCGCGGAAACCGCCGGCGGCGAACTTGATCACCTCGGCCTTGAGATGCGCCTCGAGATCGTTCGCCGTGTTGACGATCGTGTAGGCGATGAGGTGCGGCACGTGGCTGGTGATCGCCAGCACCCGGTCATGATGCGCTGCATCCATCGTCTCGACGCGCATTCCCGCACGCCGCCATAACTCGGCGACCCGGCGGATGGCGCGCGCCGGGACGCGCTTATCCGGCGTCAAGATGCACCAGCGCCCGGCGAACAGGTCGGCGAAGCCCGCCTCGGGGCCGGAATTCTCGGTGCCCGCGACCGGGTGGCCGGGAACGAAATGCGCGCCCTTCGCGATATGTCTGCCGAGGGTGTCGATGGCGGCTTGCTTGACCGAGCCGACGTCGCTCAAGATCGCGCCTCGCCCGAGCTTCGGCCCAATGATTCGCCCCAACGCCGCGTAGCTCGAAATCGGCGTGCAGACGACGACGAGATCGGCCCCCTTCGCCGCGACGCCGGCGTCGCCGGTCACCGTATCGGTCAACGCCAGCGCCTTGAGTTTGTGCCGGACCGCGGCGCTAGCGTCGCAGCCGACGATGCGTCGCGCAAGGCGCTCGCGCCTGACGACGCGCGCGATCGAAGAGCCGATCAGCCCGACGCCGACGATGGCGACGCTATCGAACAGCGGCGCACGCGCCAGCGCGCTCATTTCAGAAATTCCGCCAAGGCGGCGACGACGGCGCGCATCTCGTCCTCAAGGCCGACGGTGATGCGCAGATGATCGGGCAGGCCGTAATTGGCGACCGCGCGTGGAATGATGCCGCGCGCGTTGAGAAAAGCGTTGGCGGCGGCGGCGGTCTTAGCGCCGCGGCCGGGAAATTCGACCAGCACGAAATTGCCGACGCTGGGAACCACCTTCAAGCCGAGCGCCGCCAGCTCGCCGGCGAGCCACGGCAACCAAATGTCGTTATGCGCGCGGCTCGCATCGCTGTGCGCGAGGTCGTCGAGCGCCGCCACGCCAGCGGCCTGCGCCGCCGAACTGATGTTGAACGGTCCGCGGATGCGATTGAGGACGTCGGCGACCGCCGCCGGACAATAAGCCCAGCCGAGCCGCAATCCGCCAAGCGCGAAAATCTTCGAAAAGGTGCGCGTCATGACGACGTTATCGTAGCGCTCGACCAGTTCCTGGCCCGACGAGTAGTCGTTGCGCGTTACATATTCGGCGTAAGCGGCGTCGACGACGAGCAGCGTGTGCGCCGGAAGTCCGGCGCGCAGACGCGCGAGCTCGCCCGGCGCGAGAAACGTGCCGGTCGGGTTGTTGGGGTTAGCGAGAAAGCACAGCTTCGTTCTCGCGCTCGCCTGGGTCAGCAGCGAATCGACGTCGGCGCGATAGTCCTTTTCGCCCGCTTTGACCGGCGTCGCTCCGGCGCTGAGCGCGGCGATCGGATACATGACGAAGCCATATTCGCTGTAAAGCACCTCGTCGCCCGGACCGGCGTAGGCGCGGGCGAGCAGGGCGATCAGTTCGTCCGATCCCGCGCCGCAGACGATGCGCGCCGCATCGAGCCCGAATCGCTTGGCGAGCGCCGCGCGAAGCTCCGTGGCGCCGCCGTCGGGATAGCGATGGAGCCGCCCGCTCAGCTTTTCGTACGCCGCGATCGCGCGCGGGCTGGGGCCGATGGCGCTTTCGTTCGAGGAAAGCTTGATCGTCTTCGCCTGGCCGGGCAGCGATGACTTTCCCCCGACATAAGGCTCGATCGACAGGATTCCGGGCCGAGGCGCGGGCGTGGTCATAAGCGTCGTATATACCGAAAACCGGCGTCGATCAGCCCGCCGTAAGCGGCGGCGGAACGGCGTAACCGCCAAGCGACTGTGCGCTGAGCGCGCCTTCGCCGAGCCTGGCGACGAGCGCCGCGAGCGCCGGCGATCCGTCGCCGCAATAAGGGTCGACTTCGATGAGCTGTTGGCGCGGCGCCCCCGACGGGAGCGCCCCCGCCGCGCCGGCGGCGAAGCTGATCGGCCGCAAATCGACGGCTTCGAGCGCCGCGGTCAGTCGCGCCCGGCTCGCATCGCCGACGATCTCGAGCAAAAGGTATCCGCGATCCTCGCCGGTCGGCTCGAATGGTTGGCAACCGACGACCAGCGCTTCGCCGACCTCGCCATTGGGCGCGAAGGGAAGGCGGGCGAGAATACGCAGGGGACTTGGGCGCTCGCCCGCCAAGTGGCGCCACCAAGGATCGCTATCGTCATCGCCGGGAATCGGCACGACGCCGACCAGCGCGTGTCCATCGCTGACCGCAGCCAACACTGGTCCAGGTGCGGGAAACGGCAGCAACGGCGTCATCGCGCCGAAATGATCGTGGGCCAACCGTTCGCAGCCATTGCCGCCCTTGGGCGCCACAACGGCGACCTTGAAGGGCGCCTGCAGACGAACCGTCGCCGAGATGATTTCGCGCCACAATCCGGCGACGAACCGCGGCGGCAACCGGCCCGAGTGACGCTGCAGCAGGCGGCGAATGATCAGCGCTTCGCGCCCCGGATGGTAGACCTGCGATCCATTGTCGCCCTTGGCATCGCGAACGCGGTCGGCAAGCGCCGCACGGCGCAACAGCAGGTCGTGCATGGCGTCGTCGATGGCATCGATCTCGCGTCGTAGCGCGTCAAGAAGCTCGTCGGGAGAGGACATGGCGGGATGAAGCGAGCGCAAGGCGGATAAGCCATACCGGCCTCGGGCGGTAAAATCAAAGCAAAACGCGGCAGCCGCGATGCGACCGACGACTGGACGACGGTCGACGGCGGCGGCCTTGCAACCCGCGCGGTGCTGATGCAAGTTTGCGGTCCGTTCGAGCCGGCGGACGACGACCGGCCGGTTCTCATCAAGGGATTCCAGCGCCGTGAGTCGCCCGGTCGACTAGGACAATTCTTACAAATGAACACCCTGCCGCGCTCCGAGGCGACGCCGACCGACTCCGATGCCGCGCCGCGCGCGCTCGCAGGTCACCGCCTCGAGGTTCCAGCAAACGCGCCGCTGCGCCTCGATTCCGGCGTGACGCTGGCGCCTTTTACCCTCGCCTACCAGACTTACGGCGCGCTCAACGCCGAAAAGTCGAACGCGATTCTCGCCTGCCATGCGCTGAGCGGCGACCAGTTCGTAGCCGGGGTTCATCCGATCACGGGCAAGCCCGGTTGGTGGGAAACCACGGTCGGACCGGGCCTGGTGCTCGACACCGACCGCTATTTCATCATCTGCGCCAACGTACTCGGCGGTTGCATGGGAACGACGGGCCCGCGCGAAATCAACCCGGAGACCGGCAAGCCGTGGGGTTTGTCGTTTCCGGTGATCACCGTCGCCGACATGGTGCGCGCGCAGAAACTGCTGATCGACCACCTCGGAATCGAAAAGCTGTTTTGCGTCATCGGCGGCTCGATGGGCGGAATGCAAGTCTTGCAGTGGGCCGCCGCCTACCCCGAACGCGTGTTCAGCGCCGTGCCGATCGCCACCGCGGCGCGCCACTCGGCGCAGAACATCGCCTTTCACGAGGTCGGCCGCCAAGCGATCATGGCCGATCCGGATTGGCGCGGCGGCGATTATCAGCTCCACGGCGTGCGGCCGCAGCGCGGCCTGGCGGTGGCGCGCATGGCGGCGCACATCACCTATCTTTCCGAAGCTGCGCTCCATCGCAAATTCGGCCGCAGCCTGCAAGACCGCAAGCAGCTCTCCTTCGGCTTCGACGCCGATTTCCAGGTCGAGAGCTATCTGCGCCACCAAGGCTCGACCTTCGTCGAGCGCTTCGACGCCAACTCATACCTCTACATCACCCGCGCCTGCGACTATTTCGATCTCGCGGCGGAGTACGGCGGCGTGCTGGCCAACGCCTTTCGCGGCACCAAGACGCGATTCTGCCTGATCTCATTCACCTCCGACTGGCTCTATCCCACGGCCGAGAGCCGCGCGATCATGCACGCGCTCAATGCCGTCGCCGCCAATGTCAGTTTCGTCCAGGTCGAGACCGACAAGGGCCATGACGCCTTCCTGCTCGATGAGCCGGAGTTCTTCGCCACACTTTCCGGCTTCCTGCGCGGCGCCGCCGAACACCGAGGGCTGGAGCGTCCATGAACGCCAGCACGACGGCGGCGCGAAGCGCGCGCCGGGCGATCCGCGTCGACCTGCAGATCATCGCCGACAAGGTCCCACAGGGCGCGCGAGTGCTCGACATCGGTTGCGGCGAAGGCGAATTGCTCGAGTATCTCAACGATTTCAAGCAGGTGGACGCCCGCGGCATCGAGCTGTCGCAGGCCGGCGTGAATGCCTGCGTGTCGCACGGATTGTCGGTCATCCAGGGCGACGCCGACACCGATCTCAAGGATTATCCATCCGATTCGTTCGACTACGTCATCCTGTCGCAAACCCTGCAAGCGGTGTTCGATCCGGCCGGCGTGCTGCGCCAACTGGTGCGCATCGGCAAGCGCGCCATCGTGTCGTTTCCCAATTTCGGGGTCTGGCACATAAGGCTCAAACTTCTCGCGCAAGGCCGTATGCCGGTGACCGATTCGCTCGTTCACGCCTGGTACGAGACGCCGAACATCCACCTCTGCACGATTCTCGACTTCGTCGAGCTATGCCGCGTTCTCGATATCGCGATCGAGGAAGGAATGGTGCTCGACGCCAA
>DATFES010000017.1:0-7202 GCA_035250945.1 Alphaproteobacteria bacterium
CGACCGCGGTCGGATCGAGGGCAAAAACGTGCCGGGCCAGAACCCATACCGCGAGCGGGTGGGCGAGTAGTTTGAAGGCCGCGATGGCGAGGCTTTCGACCAGCGCCTTCTCGAGACGATAGGCGGCGAGACCGGCGCCCAGCGTGACCAGCGCCGCGCCGGCGCCGGTATCGCCGAGGATCTTGGCGAAGCGATCGATCGTCGAATGCAGGCCGATTCCCGTCGTGCCGTAGAGCAGCCCGGCGACGATAGCGATGATGATCGGATTGCGCGCGAGACCGGCGACCGGTTTCCAAAGCCGTGGACCAAGGCGGGCGCCTGCGCCGCTGCGGGCGATTTCGACGACGGATGAGGCGAGGGTGATGAGAATCACGGCGTTGAAGGCGATGATCATCGACAGCGGAACCACGCCCGCCTCGCCGAAGGCCAGCACGACAAGCGGGATGCCGAGCTGGACCGAATTGGCGAATACCGAGCCCATCCCGAAGAGCGCGCGCTCCTCGAGCGTGCGGCGCAATACACGACCGCTGAACGCGAGCGCTCCGGCGAAGACGATCAAGCATCCGCCGAAATAAGCGGCGATCACCGACGGATCGATGCGGATCGGCGTATGGCCGCCGCCGAGCAGGCGAAACAGCAGCGCTGGCAGCGCGACGTAGATAACGAAGCGCGTCAGGTACTCGGTCCCCGCGTCGCTCCAGATCGGCGAACGGCCGAGCGCGTATCCGGCGCCCATCAGGCCGAACAGCGGCAGGACGACATCGAGTGCGGGACCGATCGGCGGCATGGACGCATGTCCGCGCCGATACGGCGCAAGCGCGTTTGGAGGTTCTACTCGTTGGCGAATCTGGCGTTGCCGGCGCCGAACAGGCGCGTTGCGTTGCGCCAGGCGATGTCGTGGGCGATCTCCGGCGGCAGCTGACCCAGCCAGTTGCGGTGTTGATCGACGAGGTCGACATACTGACCCCAGCGCGGCGTCACGTAGGTGTCGGTGCCGATCATGAAGCGATCACGGTGGCGCGCGAACAGCGCGCGCCAAGCATCGTCCAGCTTGCCGGCCGGTGCGATGCTGTCGGCGCGGAACGATAGCTCCGTCCAAACTGCGGGCGAGGCGTCGAGCAGCGCGCCGACCACCTCCGGCGGCTCGCTCATGCCGGCATGCGCCCAAAGAACCTTGAGTCGGCGATCGAGCGCCAGCAAGGCCCGCACCGGAGCTTCGCCGGAATGGATATGCACGAATATGTCGCGCGAAACCGCCAGCTCGACCACTTTACGCACCTGCGGCGTGTCGACATGCCGCGTATCGAACAGGTGGAACTCGCCGATGCCGCGGTAGAGGCCGGCGTTCAGCCGGCCTTCTAGATAGGCGGCGAGGTTCGGGTCTTGGAACCAGTTCGACGAACCGACGCCCTCTCGGTACGGGCGCAGCATCGGCACATAGCGATCGGCGTCGCGCCGGTGCAGCGTCAGCGTCCCGTCGTCGGGCGTCGAAGAGACGAGCGCCCTCGGCACGCCGGCGCGTTTCAGCAGCTGATCGACCGCGTCGGGGGGATACTCTTGCCAGGCCGGCTGACTGTAATGGACGTGGGCGTCGAAGATCGGCAGGCCGGGCTGTGCGTTTGCGGCGACCGCGGCAAGCGCGGTGAGCGCAACGCCGACTGCGGCGATGAATGAACGATGCATGACCGAGCTACTCCCTTCTCGCGGATAGGTGTAGCGATCCGCGAAGTCGCCGGCAATTCGTTCGCGGTCTACTGCGCCGCTTCGCTCGCCCGCGACGTGCTAACCGACAGATGGGGATAGGCCGGCTTCGCCAACACGCGCGCGGGCACGCGATCGCCGGCGATATCGATCTCGTATTGGCCGGCCAGCACGAACTCGCGGCTGGTCGGCCCTCCGGCGCGCACGTAGCCCATGGCGACGACGCCACCCAACCGGTCGCTGTACCCGGCCGACGTCAGCTCGCCGACCGGTCTGCTATCGCGCAGTATGGGCTCGCCGCCCCATGCATAGGCTTCGCGCTCGTCGATCAGGAAGGTGGCGAGCCGCTTCGGTGGCCCGGCTTCGCGTTCCGCGGCCAGCGCCTCACGGCCAATGAACGCCGCCGGCTTGTCGAGCTTGACGGCATGCATCAATCCTGCCTGGAGCGGCGTTTCGTCGGGCCCAAGTTCGGCGCCGAAGGCGCGCCGGCCGGCTTCGACGCGCAACGCATCGATCGTGTAATAGCCGGCATCCGCCAGCCCAAGCGGCGCGCCCGCCTCCTGCAGCGCGTCATAGACGGCCAGCGTCACCTCGGTCGGCATGTAAAGCTCGAAGCCGGGGCCGCCGATATAGCTCATGCGCGCCGCGCGCACGCGCGCGAGACCGACATCGACCTCGCGAGTGACGCCGAGGGGAAAGGCGGCGTCGGAGAAATCGTCGGCCGAAACACGGCCGAGAATCTCCGCCGTGCGTGGCCCCATTACCGAGACCACCGTCCAGGCCGAAGTGACATCGACGAGCGTCGCGAAGGCGTCGCCGATGTGCCGGCGAATCCAGTCGGCGTCGCGCGTTCCCTGGCCCGAGCCGGTGACGATAAGAAACGAGTCGCCCGCCAACCGCATCACCGTCAGATCGCTTTCGAAGCCGCCGCGCGCGTTGAGCATCGCCGTGTACACCATCCGCCCCGGCGCCACGTCGACGTCGTTGGCGCACAGGCGCTGGAGGACGTCGCAGGCGTCGCGCCCCTGGACCATCAGCTTGGCGAAGGAAGTCTGGTCGAAGATCGCCGCGGTGCCGCGCGCTGCCTTCTGTTCCTCGCGGCAATATGCCAGCCACGACGGCATGCCGTAACCATAGGCGAGCGCGCCAAGCTCGGGCGGCGCGAAATAGTTGGCGCGCTCCCAGCCCATCTTGCTGCCAAATCGGGCGCCCTTGGCGGCGAGGCGATCGTAGAGCGGCGAACGGCGCAGAGGACGCGCGGACTCGAGCTCGAGCCGCGGCCAGCGCATCGCGTAGTGAAGCCCTAATGTCTCCACCGTGCGCTCGCGCAGGAACCGCCGGTTCGCCATATACGGTCCGAAGCGACGGATGTCGACGTCCCATAAGTCGACGCTCGGCGTGCCGCCGACGATCCACTCGGCGGTGAGCCGACCGGCGCCGCCGGCATTGGCGATCCCGGCCGAGTTGAAGCCGGCGCAAACGAAAAATCCGCCGAGCTCCGGCGCTTCGCCGAGAATGAAATTTCCGTCGGGCGTGAAGCTTTCGGGGCCGTTCAGGAGCTGGCGGACTTCGGCCGATTCCAGCGCCGGCGTGCGGTGCAGCGCGTTCGTCATCAGGATTTCGAATTGGTCCCAGTCTTCGGGCAACAACTGGAACTCGAATTTGTCGGGGATGCCGTCCATCCCCCACGGCTTCGCCACCGGCTCGAACCCGCCCATCACCAGCCCGCCGACTTCCTCCTTGTAATAGATGTAACCGTCGGGATCGCGCATTACCGCCAGGTCCGGCGTGACGCCGGGGATCTTCTTGGTGACGATGTAGAAATGCTCGGCCGAGTGCAGCGGCACGTTGACTCCCGCCAGCGCGCCAAGTTCGCGCGCCCACTGACCGCCGCAATTGACCACGGTCTCGCAGGCAAGCGCGCCCCGATCGGTTGTGACGCCGACGGCGCGGCCGCGCTCGATCGTGATTCCGGTCACCCGTACGCCCTCAAGAATCTTGGCGCCAGCCATTCGCGCGCCCTTGGCGAGCGACTGCGTCAGATCCGCGGGGTTGGCCTTGCCGTCGCCCGGCAGCCAGACCGCGCCGGCGAGATCGTCGGTGCGCAGCAGCGGCCACATCGCGCCCGCTTCGGCGGGAGAGATGAGATGGATCTCGACTCCGAAGCTGTTCGCCTGCGCCACCAGGCGCTTGAACTGGACGAGTCGCTCGGGCGTGCGCGCGACATTGACGCTACCGCACTGTTTCCAGCCGGTGGCGAGCCCGGTTTCCTTCTCCAGGTTGGCGTAGAGATCGATGCCGTAGCGGCTCATCGCGGTCATGACGCGGTTGGGCCGCATCTGGCCGATCAGCCCGGCGGCGTGCCATGTCGTGCCGCAGGTCAGCCGGCCGCCCTCGAGCAGCACGACGTCGCGCATTCCGAGCTTCGTCAGGTGGTAGGCGACGCTGCATCCGGCGATGCCGCCGCCGATGATGACGGTCTCTGCGTGGCTGGGAAGCTGGACGTCCATCGCGCTGCCTCGGTTCGAATCCTAATGCCATAATTTGCCAAATATTGCCATACTATGCCACATAAGCGCGGCGTCGCGCGGCGATCATCCGCGCTTGGCGCTCGCCACCTCGAGACGATAGCCAAGATGGCCCAGAACGCGGGCCAGCGCCGGCGGAGGGGCGCGATCGGCGATGAGAGTAACGCCCTTCCCCGGCCCGGCGATCTTGACCGGCGTGGCACGGCCGAACTTGGTGTGATCGGCGACGACGATCGGCGCGCGCGCGGCACGCAGCATCGCCGCGCGCAACTCGGCGCCGGCGCGGGTGAAATCGGTAAGCGCGCCGTCCTGCGCCACGCCGCCAATGCCGACGAAGGCAAAATCGGCACGATAACGCTCGAGCGTGGCGAGCGCATCCCATCCCACCGTCGCGTCTTCGTGGTTTTGTAAATCGCCGCCGAGCAGCACGACGCGATTGCCGTTGTGACGGCCCAGCATGAGCGCGATGCGCAGGTCGCTCGTATAGACGACGAGGTTGCGCTTGGCGAGCAGGGCTTCGGCCACGGCGCGGGTGGTCGTACCGGAATCGATCATCAGCGACGCGCCGTCGGGCACGCGCAGTACGGCCCGTCGGCCGATTGCCCGCTTGCCGGCGGCATTGACCAGGCCGCGCGCCGCCTCGTCGGCCTCGCTCGAGCCCAGCGCCAGTGCGCCGCCGCGCGTCTTGCGCAGTCGATGACGCGCGGCGAGCATGGCGATGTCGCGCCGCACCGTCTCGCGCGATACGCCGAGCGAGCGCGTCAATTCGCCGACCGAAGCCGACCCGGCGCGCGCCAGCCGTTCGAGGATTAGGCGATGTCGTTGCTCGGCGAGCATGGATGTCCTGAGGTACGGGCGGACGCCAGAGTGGCGATCCCACGGCGGTTGTGTCAAATCGGCGATATCCTCGCCGCCGCTTCCGTCGAAACGCAGGCGAGGTTAGGCTTGCGCGGCCCAATCTCGAGAAAGCGCGCGGTCATGTATCGACTCTATTATTATCCCAGCAACGCCAGCCTTGCGCCGCATTGCCTGCTCGAGGAGATGGGCGCGCCGCATGAATTGGTCCTGGTCGATCGAAACGTCGGCGACCATCGGTCGGCCGAATACCTCAAGCTCAATCCCAATGCCCGGATTCCGACATTGGTCGATGGCGATCTCGTCCTATGGGAAGCCGCCGCCATCTGCCTGCACCTCGTCGACCGGCACCCTGAATGCGGATTGGCGCCGCCTTTGGCGACGCCCGAACGCGGCCATTTTTATAAGTGGATGGCCTATCTGACGAACACCATCCAGGCGGAGCAGGTGATCTACTTTTATCCCGAACGGTTCAGCGACGACCCAGCGGCCGCGCCGGCGATCAAGTCGCGTGCCGAAGCGAGAGTCGGCGCCATGTTCGACATGGTCGAAGCGCAACTCGCTGCGGGCGGCCCCTATCTTCTCGGTGCGCGCCTCAGCGCCGCCGATCACTATTTCTTGATGGTGGCGCGTTGGAGCCGGCACTACGCGCGCCCGGCCCGCGACCTTCCGGCGGTGGGGCGACTGTTGCGGATGCTCGCGGAACGCCCGGCGGTCGCGCGGACGTTCGCCATCGAAGGCATCACGGCGCCGCTTTATTGAGTGCATGACGGCGGGGGAGGCGGGCATGAGCGATTCGACCGAGACGCGCGCCGGTGGGTGTCATTGCGGCAAGTTGCGCTACGTGGCCCACGGCGCGCCGCTGTGGGTCGCGCACTGCCATTGCCGCAGTTGCCAGCGCACGAGCGGAGCGCCATTCGTCACTTACGCCGGTTACCTTGAGGATCGATTCGCCTTCACCGGCGGGTCGTCGGCGTCGTTCGCCTCGTCGCCCGGGGTGATCCGGCGGTTTTGCGCCGACTGCGGAACGCCGGTGATCTATCAATCGACGCGTTGGCCCGGCGAGGTGCATATCTGCGTGTGCACCTTCGATGCGCCCGCGACGTTGGCGCCGGGGGCCCACGTTTTTGTTGCGCAATCGCAGCCGTGGCTGCGACTCGCCGACGGGCTGCCGCGTTTCGCCAAGACATCAAAGGAAGGAGGCCCGCTGCCGTGAGCGCCGGCGATGCGATGGCGGGGCTGGTCCAGGCTTTGCCGAAGGCGGAGCTTCATCTGCACATCGAGGGAACGCTCGAACCTGAAATGGTCTTCGATCTCGCGCGCCGTAATGGCGTCAAATTGCGCCACAAATCGGCGGCGGCGCTGCGCGAGGCCTACGATTTCGCCAATCTGCAGGAGTTTCTCGACCTGTATTACGAGGGCGCCCAGGTGTTGCGCGAGGCGCGCGATTTCCGCCAGCTCGCCTGGGCCTATTTCACCCGCATGGCGGCCGAGAACGTGCGGCACGTCGAAATCTTCTTCGATCCGCAAACCCACACCGGGCGCGGCGTCGATTTTGGCGTGGTAATCGACGGTCTCGCATCCGCCATCGACGGCGCGGCGCGCGAATTCGGGATGAGCGCGCGGCTGATCATGTGCTTCCTGCGGGATCGCTCGGTCGAGGAGGCGATGCGGACGCTCGAGGCGGCGCTTCCATACCGCCGGCTGATCGCGGCGGTCGGCCTCGATTCGGCCGAGCGCGACAACCCGCCGGGCAAGTTCGCCGAGGTGTTCGCGCGCGCCCGCGCGGCGAATTTCCGCGCCGTCGCACATGCCGGCGAGGAAGGCCCGCCCGAATACATCAGCGAGGCCCTCGATGTGCTGCGCGTGGTCAGGATCGACCATGGGGTGGCGTGCGAACGCGATACTGCCCTCATGACACGTCTCGCGGTCGAGCAAGTGCCGCTCACCGTTTGCCCGCTGTCCAACGTCAAACTGCGCGTCTTCGAGCGGATCGAGGATCATAATCTCAAACGCCTGCTCGACGCCGGGCTATGCGCCACCGTGAATTCCGACGATCCGGCGTATTTCGGCGGCTACCTTTCCGCCAACATCCTGGCGACGCACTCGGCGCTCGGC
>DATFES010000034.1:0-8646 GCA_035250945.1 Alphaproteobacteria bacterium
GATGGCGCGCGGCTGCCGATCGTCGTCGAGGGCGACAATCTCGAGGGCGAGACGATTCGCAAGACGGTGACAATCCGGATCGCCGGCGCTCCCGGCGATGGTCGCGCCCGGCTGACGGAGGCGGGCCTGCGCATCGTTCCCGGGGCGAGCGGCCCGATGGTCGGCCCGGTGCAGTTCGGCAGCTACGCCAAGCGCGCCGGCCTCGAGCCGGGGCAGCAGATCCTGGCGGTCAAGGTTCCGGCCGACCGGCCGTCGCCCTATCTCATGTTCATTCCGGCGCTGGCGTTGCTCGGCATCGTCGTCGCGCTGCAGCGGGCGCGACGCGGGCGAGCAGGGGCGTCCCCGGCGGCCGAGCGCGTCACAGCCTGATCCAAGTCAGCTCGTGCTTGTTATGCGACAGGTGGATCAGCCGCGAGCCAGGAATCGCAGCGAAGGCGCGCGCCGTGGCGTGATCGGTTTCGCCCTGGAATTTGAGCGTGCAGACGAAACGCCGGGCGAGCCCCGAGGCAAGCCACCGTTGCACCAGTTTCAGCAGCCGCGTCGGATAGCAGACCACGTCGCAAAAGAACCAGTCGATCGGCCCCACCGATGTCGGGTCAAGCGCGAAAGCGCTGGCGCGCCGGAATTCGACGTTGGGCAGCCGCGCGACAGCGGGCGCCAGCGGCGCCTTGTCGACCGCGATCACGCGCGCCCCGCAGCGCTGTAAGACCCACGCCCATCCGCCGGGACTGGCGCCCAAATCAAGGCACCGCGCGCCCGGCTCGGGCCTGACCTGCAACAGCGTGAAGGCCTCCCATAGTTTTAGATAGGCGCGATTGGGCGGCGAAGCCTTATCCTCGACGAATGCGAGCTCGCCGTGGCGGAACGGGCTGCTGCAATGCGCGGCGGCGATCATCGTACCGGAGTCGAGAAGGGTCCACGAGCCGAGCGGTGCGGCGGGCGGCGGCGCCATGAAATGGATCGGCCGCGCCTTCACCGGCGGAAGCTGCGCTTCGATGAGCGCTGCACGGCGGTGGAGATGAAATGCGTAGAGCGCCCAGTTGCGCTGAATGCGCCGCAACGCCTTGGCGCCGTCGCCAATCGATGCGATAGGGATCAACACGGGATCGAGCCACGTATTCTGGGCCCACGCCGCCGCGCGTGGCGGTCCAAGCGCCAGCGCCAGGCGACCGAACGTCGCAAACGCGTCGCCGAGCTCGGCAAGCAGCTCCTGAACGAAGCCCTCGGCCGCGAGATAAGCCGTCCAAGTGTCGGGAAGGCCAGCCGGGATCACCGGCGATCGGCGCAGACCGGCGCGCCCGCCAAGCGCGCTCGCCTCATCGGTGCGCCTCAGCCGTGCTCGTCGCGCGCGAACCGCCTGCTATTTCGCGGATGAGTTTGTTGACGATGGCGAAGGCGAATGTATTAAAATCCTCGGCGACGACCAGGAAGGCGCCCGGCCCGCCGATGACGTGCTCGCGGTAGAAGGCGTCGAGCGGCGGCTGCGGCCGGTAATCGAACCCCGGCGTCGGGCGCTCGTTCATGATGACCAGCCCGTTGATCGTGACGCCGTCGGCCACCGCCTCGTCGCGCGCGTCGCCCGAGGCGCGACCGCTGTTGTTGACGCCGTCGCCCGAAACGTCGATCACTTTACGTTTGGCTTGGTGCGGTGCGCGCTCGATATGCTTCGCGCCGAAATCGATCGCGCCGCTGATCGACGTCCATCCCCAGAACGAACGCGGCTCGCGCAAGATCGCTTCGGCGAAAAGCTGGCCGCTCTCGCCGTCGCTGACGACGGTCCACGGGACGACGACGCGCTGGAAATCGGCGCCGGCCCATTCGACGAACAGGACGGCGATCTTGTGCCGCGGCGTCGAGCGGATGGCGTTGATCACCGCCGCATTGGTGAACGCATCGGCATAGCCGCGCCGCTGCAGGACGAACTCGTCGTCGTCGATGCTGCGCGAAACGTCGACCGCGAGCACCAGCAAGAGGTCGACGTCTTCCGCAACACTGGCCCGCGGCCCCGAGGCGAGGCACAACACCGCTAGGAACACGATCCGCGCCAGCCGGCCGAACGCGCCCATTGACGCCGCCTCGCTGAGACATCGATTCGATTCGATTATACGTTGCGGCGTCCCAATAGGCGAGGATGGCGCCCCTCAGCCGCGTTCAAGCACCTCGGCGATCGCGCGCCACATGCCGCGATCCGGCGCGTAGAGGATCGGCCCCACGTGGCGCGAGGGCGAATAGGAAGCGCCATCGAGAAAACGGCCATAGCCTCCGGCCTCGGCGTGGATCAGCCAGCCGGCGGCGTGGTCCCATGGCAGCGCCCGGGTGAAGAAAGCATACTCGAGCCCGCCTTCGACCAGATGCAAATAGATCTGGCCGGCCGAGCGGACGAAACTGACCGGTCCCGCGGCAAGACGCGCTCGCGCCACCTCGCTGGCCCGAGCGCCCGAGGCGAGCTTTCCAAGCAGCACGCCGCGCGCCGTCCCGAGCGGCGGAGCCGGCGCCAGTTCGAGCCGTGTCGGCCCAGCGGCGTCGCCCAGACGCCAAGTTCCCGCTCCCGCCTCGGCCGCCACGGTCGTGTTGCGCACCGGGTCATGGATCCAGCCGGCGCAGACGGCTCCGCGCGCGACCAGCGCGACGATCACCGCGAATTCCGGATTTCCATGCGCGAACTGATGCGTGCCGTCGACGGGATCGACGATCCACGCCGCATCGTGTTCGCCGAGGCGGGCGAGAATCGCCGGGTCATGCGCAGCCGCCTCTTCGCCGATCACCGCCGCGCCGGGCAGGGTCTCCGAAAGCAGACGCGACAGCAAACGCTCGGCCTCGACATCGGCGGCGGTCACAAGGTTGCCCGGGCTTTTCTCGCGCACTTCGTGGCGCGCCAGACGCCGGAAGCGCGGCAGAATGCACTCCTCCGCCGCGCGGCGGATCAGCGCCGCGATGTCGTCGGGATCGATTCGTATCGGAGGTCCGCCGCTCATGGCGGGCGACTGTATCCATCGCGGACCGCGCGCGATAGAGTCGGGGCGCCATGGCCGGTCGTCCGTCCCGCGAAAGTTTGGCCGAACGTATTGTCGAGACGGCGCTCGACGAGGCGGAGCGCGTTGGCTGGCAGGCGTTGCGCCTCCACCGCGTGGCGGAGCGGCTCGACCTTTCGCTGGCCGAACTCTACCGAAATTTTGCCGACGCCGACGCGATCGCCGAGGCGTGGTTGTCGCGCGCCGATCGCGCCATGCTGGCGCGGCGCGGCCGGGCCTTCGCCCGACGGGCGCCCGCCGTGCGGCTCGAAGAAACGTTGCTCGCCTGGCTCGACGCGCTTTCGGGCCATCGCGCGCTCACCCGGTCGATCTTGCGGGACAAACTTTACCCCGGCCATCCGCATCACCTTACGTCGCTGGTCTTTCGCCTCTCGCGTACCGTGCAGTGGTGGCGCGAGGCTGCGCTGCTCGATGACGGCCCGCCGCGCCGCCAGATCGAGGAGATCGCGCTTACGTGGCTGTTCGTCGCAACGGTCGGCGTGTGGGCGAACGACGCTTCGCCCGGTCAACAGGCGACACGCCGTTTCCTCAAGCGCGCGCTCGGCGCGGCGAACGCGCTTGCGGCGCGCTATCTCTGAGCTTCAGCGCTGCGCGGCCTTGGCCAGCTCCGCGCGATACGCCGCGAGCGCGTCGTCGTTGAAGCAGGCGAACGTCACGCGCATATCGCTCGAGCGCAAAAGTTCGTCGACGGCGGCGGTCACGGCGATGGCGGTCGCGCGAGCGAGCGGAAAGCGGTAGACGCCAGTGCTGATCGCCGGAAAGGCGATGGTCGTCAAATGGTGGTCGCGGGCCAGCGCGAAACAACGGCGATAGCACGATTCGAGCAGGCCCTCTTCGCCGTCACCGCCGCCGCGCCACACTGGTCCGACCGCGTGGATGACGAAGCGGGCCGGTAGCCGATGACCGCGCGTGATCTTGGCGTCTCCAGTCGGGCAGCCGCCCAGCGTGCGGCATTCGGCCAGCAGCGCTGGACCGGCGGCGCGATGGATCGCGCCGTCGACGCCGCCGCCGCCCAGCAGGCTTTCGTTGGCCGCATTGACGATGGCGTCAAGCGCCAGCGTCGTGATGTCCGCCTTCGTCGCGACGATGCGGGAGAACGCGTCCAAGGTCGCTCAGTCCAGGCGGAAGCCTTTCTGCCGCACGGTCTGGCCGATATGCTCGGCAAGGATAGGCGCCATGGCGCGAAACGCCACGTCTTCCTCGGCGCCGAAGCCGTCATACATCGCCTCGCCCTGCCAAATGCGCCGGCCGGTCTGTTGGTCGTCGACCGTGGCGAGCAGAACGTAACGCAGGCGTCCGACGCTGGTGACGCCGCGATTGCCGCTCCGCAAGGCGTCGTCGGCCGCAGGAAGCCCGACTTGGAATTGCGATTCGTCGCGCCGCGGTTCGTTGTCGGAAGTGAGCGAGGGCGATCCGGGATCGCTTACCCGCACCTCGCGCGGTCCGGGAGAAGGTCCGAGCTGCTGAATCTCGGTTTCGAAGTTGAAAGCGAGCGGCGCATCGGCGCCCCCGGGCCTGAACCCGCGAGCGGTCAGCGCCTGTTCGAAGAGCGGCTTGAGCTGGAGCGCAAGCCTTGTGTTGTCGAGCGGACGGACTGCAAGCGGAGCGGCCGCGGGGAGCGCGGAATAGCCGGTCGCGGTGATCGCGCCGGGGTTTGGACCCTCGCTCTCAGCCTGGGCCGCCGCCACCCGCGGGGCGGTAATACCAAAGGCAACCACGATAACCGCCAAGATTGGCGTGAGACTTCGGCGCATGTCGGGTCGCCCTTATACGGAAACTGGACGCTCACCTCTTGCAAAATATAGGGTGCGTTCGCCATAGCGGCAAAGACGACCGTCTCGATTTGTCGTCGAATGCCGCGGATTTTCGACCGCTATTGCAAATTTGCACGCCCGCCGAAGATGCGGCGTAGCGCGGTCGACAACGGGCTCGCCTGCTGCGAGGTCCACTGTTCGCCGTCGACGCGAGCGAACCCCGCCTCGGTCATCTCGCGCAGCTCTTCGACCAAGGTTTCGGGCAACTCGGCGAAGCGGGCTACCTGTCCGGCACGAACGGTGGTGGTCATCGGAGCCTCCCACATGCGGTGCGGATCGCCGCCGATCCGCTGTTCTGGGGGCAAAGAATAGATTGGCCGCCGTGCAGGTGCTGTGACCGGTATCACAGGGGCTTACCGATTTGTCCTTTATATATCAGAGCACTGGATGGTTAATGCGAATCGGCGCCGGTCGCTTTGGCGGTATTTCCGCCGGCGCAGTCTTGGGGGCCATCCGGATCGAACAACTCGTGGAGCGACTGCAGGAGGCCGATCGGCGCGCCGGCGGCGAGGGAATAGTAGATCGTTTGCGCCGCCCGACGCGTGCGGACAATATTGTCCCGCCGAAGACGCGCTAGATGCTGCGATAGCGCGGACTGGCTAAGGCCGACGAGGTCTTCAAGCGCACCGACCGACTTCTCGCCGTCGGCGAGGTGGCAGAGCACCATCAGCCGGCGCTCGTTGCCAATCGCCTTGAGCAGTCGGCTGGCCCGCTTCGCCTGATGGTGCAGTTTCTGAAACTTCATCGCAGGGGATCATAACATTAACCCAGGTTTAATTGTGGAGATATTGAACTTAAACCATGAGGCGGCAAGGGGAAATACTTGGCATAGTCACGCCTTTGCTTCGTAAGTCTTGAGGCAAATCTTGCTCCGCGAGGAGAGCGGCGACGCTACGGCCCATCGCCGGCGCCGTCATGATTCCATAGCCGCCTTGACCGGCGAGCCAAAAGAAACCCGGACCGTCGGGCGCTTCGCCTGCGACCGGCGTCTTGTCGGCGACGAAACTGCGCAGGCCGGCCCATTTGCGGTGGACTTGGCGTAAACGCAGTTTGGTCGCCCGCTGGACGCGCTCGGCGGCGAGAGCGACGTCGATATCCTCGGGCTGAGCGTCACACGGCGGCGAGGGCGTTTCGTCGGCGGGCGAGGCCAGGATGCGCCCGGCCTCCGGTTTGAAATAGAACGTCTCCTCGACGTCGATCACCGCCGGCCACGCGCCTGGATCGATCGGCCGCGGCGGATCGCCCAGAATCGGATCGAAGGTGAACGCGGTGCGCCGTTTCGGCACCAGGCCGATCGGTCGGAGCCCGGCCAATTTGGCGATTTCGTCGGCCCAGGCGCCGGCCGCATTGACTACACGCGGCGCCGCAAACCGACCCGCCTTGGTCGTCAGCCGCCATTCGCCGTCCGTTCGGTCGAGCGCGCGCACCTCGGCATCGAGGACGATTTGGCCGCCGCGGGCGCGAAAGCCGCGTAGGAATCCGTGGTGGATGGCGTGAACGTCCATGTCCATCGCGGCCGGTTCGAAGAGGGCGCGGTGGACATAGTTTGGATCAAGGGCTGGCACAAGGCGGAGCGCCTGGCCGAGCGCGATTTCCGAAAGCGAGGACTCGTCGCCGCCATGGCTTGCGGCGAGCGCTGCGTCGCAGGCCGCCTCCTGTTCGCTGGCGGCGATCAACATCGTGCCGCGCGGCGTCAATAACGGGTGATCGCTGAATCCGCGCGGCGGGCGATCGAAAAACGGGCGGCTCGCGAGGGTCAGCGCACGAATGACCGCGTTGCCGTAGTTCTCGGTATAGAGCGCCGCCGAACGGCCGGTCGTGTGATAACCGGGCTGCTCCTCGCGCTCGAGGAGCGCCACGCGGTACGCCGCCGCCAGCTCGTACGCCGCCGATGCGCCGGCAATACCGGCGCCGATCACCACGACATCGAAGCGCGCCTGCTCGTCGGCGCTCATTCCGCGGGCGCGTGACCGCGTTCGAGCTGCGAGAGCGTCTTAGCGATGGCGTTGATCGGCCGGGTGAAGCGCGCCAGAAGCAGATAGAGAGCCGGGACGACGAAGCCGGTGAGCAGCGTCGCCAGCGCGACGCCGCCGATGATCACCCAGCCGATCGCCGAGCGGCTTTCCGCGCCGGCGCCGGTAGCGAAAGCCAGCGGCACCGCGCCGACGATGGTCGCGATCGAAGTCATCAGGATCGGCCGCAGGCGGATGACCGCCGCTTCGAGCACGGCGTCGTGGATCGACTTTCCCTCGTCGCGGAGCTGGTTGGCGAATTCGACGATGAGAATGCCGTTCTTGGTCATGAGGCCAATCAGCAGGATCATGCCGATCTGGCTGTAGACGTTGAGGCTGATCCCGGTGAGCACCAGCGCGAGAAGGCCGCCGGTCACCGCCAGCGGCACCGCCAGCATGATGATCATCGGGTGGATCCAGCTCTCGAATTGCGCGGCGAGCACCAGGAAGACGATTATCAAGGCGAGGCCGAAGGTGAAATAGAGGCTGGCGCTCGATTCCTTGAACTCCCGGCTTTGTCCTTGATAGCTGATGCGCACTTCGGGCGGCAGCTCCTCCGCCGTTATGCGCTCGAGTTCGTCGAGCGCCTCGGCGATGCTGAATTCCGGCGCCAGCGAGGCGGTGATGGTGATCGATCGTAGCCGGTCGACGCGGTTGAGTTCCTGCGGACCCGCGGCCTCGACGAACGACACCAGGTTCGACAGCGGGATGAGCTGGTTGCTCGACGCCGAACGAGCATAGATGTTGGTGAGATCGCTCGGCGTCAGGCGATCTTCGACGCGGGCCTGGAGAATAACCTTGTATTCCTCGCCGCGCTCGGAGAAATCGCTGACGTGCCGCGAGCCGAACATCGTCTCGAGCGTGCGGCCGATCTGCTCGACCGAAACGCCAAGATCGGCGGCCTTGGCGCGGTCGATCTTGACCCTCAGTTCCGGCTTGTTCTCCTGAAAATTCGAATCGAGATTGAGGAACCGGTCGTCCTGCGCGACGCGGACCATGATGCGGTCGCGCCACTCGCGCAGCGTTTCGTAGTCGGGGCCGCCGATGACGAACTGGACCGGCGGCTGAAAGCCGCGCTGGCCGAGCGACGGCGGATTTGTCGGAAAGGCGCGGACGCCGGTGACCGCCTGGATCCTGGGCGTCAGTTCGCGCGTGATGTCTTGCTGCTTGCGCGTGCGTTCGTTCCAAGGCTTGAGCCGCACAAAGACGAGCCCCTGATTCACCGGCGCGGGGCGCTGGAAGCTGGGCGCAAGATTGCTCATGATGACGTAGGCATCGCCGCGGTCGACGATCGGCTGGACGATGCGTTCGATCTCGATCGCGTGGTCGCGCGTATAGGCAAGCGACGCCCCTTCCGGCGCCCAGATACGTACGATTATGATGCCGCGATCCTCGACCGGGGCGAACTCCTTGGGCAGGTCCCGCCAGAGATTGTAGGCGAGCAAAGAGACGGCGAGGCCGATCGACAAGATGATCAGCGGCGCGCCCAGACTGCGGGCGAGCAGCCAGCGATAGGCGGCGTTCATTCCGGTGAATGCCGGCTCGGTCACGCGCACCAGCCAGCCTTCCGATTCGTGCGACCTCAGGATCTTCGAGCACATCATCGGCGTCAGCGATAGCGCGACCAGACCGGAGAACATCACCGAGGCGGCAAGCGCGATGCCGAATTCGGTGAACAGGCGGCCGGTGTTTCCCTCCATGAACGAAATCGGCACGAAGACGGCGACCAAGGTGAGCGTCGTCGAGATTATCGCGAAGGCGATCTGCCGCGCGCCGCGCAAAGCGGCG
>DATFES010000035.1:0-2312 GCA_035250945.1 Alphaproteobacteria bacterium
AGGCCGGCCGGCACGAAGCGGTCGGGAACGCCAGCGGCATGGCACATGGGCCTCGATGCACGATCGATCCGGTACGGGTTGCTTTGTATCGCTTGCCGCCCAAGGCGTCGAGAATGTCGTCATCTAGCGGGTCTTGCCCGATTTCCACCCCTGCTGTAAATCGCACCGCTCCCCTCGCATGTTTCGACAGCTTGCGAGAACACGGGGCGCGATTGGGCTGCGGTTTCGACCTGCGCTACGGCGAGCAGCTGGTTTTTCGCCGTTGCAGATCGATCGAAGGAAACTGGCATCCGGCGGGGGACAAGATAAGTTGCCACGCGCTTCAATCAATGTCCGTTTTGGCGGCGGTGCGCCGACATGACGACGATAATCTTCGAACTTGCCTTGTGGTGGGCGGCGACTGCCTCGCTCTTCCTGCCGGCGCTTTCGTTCTCGGGATACCCGCTTACATCGATTGAATCCCTGATCGGCGCCGTATTCTCGTTGGCGATGGCCATTGCATTCCGGTTCCTGGGCGCCATTCGGCCGTTGGGGTGCATCTTGCTGCTGACCCTGACCGTATCCGTATGTGGAGCCTATTATTCCGGGCTGATCATCGGAAATTATTGGGGCATGGCGATATTCGGCATTTTCGGCGTCGTCGTTCTGGCGATGGCGCTTGTGAATTTCCCCAACGCGCTTCGTGTCGTTGGGGTTGTTGGCGCGGTCCAGATCGCCGCGGCGGCGATTTCGACGCCGAGCCTCGTGCGCGACGCCGGCGAGCGGCAAGCGCCGCGCGGGAACGCGGCATCCGTTGTCCATATCGTCGTCGACGAGCACACCGGAATCGCGGCGATTCCCGATGAGTTCCAGGCGAATCGCCGTCGATTGGAGGAGCTCTATATTGGGCAAGGATTCGTCGTGTTCCGGCGCGCATATACGCTCGATAAGTACTCGCACCTGTCGCTCGCCCGGATCACGAATCCCGGCATCGCCGACCCTGCTACGGCCCTTAGTCTGCTTCGAGATATCAATCGATGGGTGATCACGCAATCGGAGGCCTTCAGCCGTATCGGCGCGGAGCGTGTCCTCGATCTCACGTACTTCGACTATATTTCCTATGGCCCATCGGTGCTGGACCAACCAAGCGTCGTTCGTTGGAGATCGCTGGACTCGGACGTGGCGGTGCCCAGCATCACGCAGTTCCGGTTTTCCGTCATGGATCGGATCACCATCGCGTCGTCCAAGGCTTTGGCATGGTTCAGGCTTCGCGCGAAGTCGAAGGCGATCGGATGGTTCTTCGGTCGAACGAACGTCGGCCAGGCGCTTTGGCGGCGTAGCGAACCCACGCGGCGGACGCATCCGATCGTTTCGCGAGCGGCGCTGAGCGACCTTGTCGACCGCTTGGCCTGCTGCGGCGATCGCGGCACGTATTACTTCGCCCACATATTCTTCCCCCACTACCCCTATGTTTTCGACGCGACCTGCCAGACGAGGCCGACGCCGGAGTGGCGGACGCGAATATCGGATCGTATCGATCAGCCCGACACTTTAGATAGCCGGACCCTGCGGTACGCATTGCACCTCGAGCAGGCCGAATGCGCCGCTCGCGACATTCGGCGGCTTGACGCCGCGATCGGCGCGAAACCCGAACTGCAAGACGCTACGATCATCGTGCACTCAGATCATGGGTCCCGGATAAGCATCGAAAACCGCGCCGCGCTCGCCGATCCGAAATACGGCGATCGCGCCTACGAGCGCGATTGGCGCGGGGCGTTCTTTGCCGTCAAGATCCCTGGTCTCGCCGGCGGCGCGATCGATCGCCCGGTCCGGGTCGACAAGCTTTTCGATCGCCTAATACGGAGCGGCTTCCGCGGTTTGGACCTCGATTCCATATCGGACGACGGCGGCGACGTGTATTAAGACGCTGGCGTCCGGAAAACGCGGCGCGATGGCGTCACGTCTGCCATCGGCGGCGCCACGCTTGGAACATCAAGACGACCCACATCCGGTACTGCCAGTTCTGCGTCCCGGAAAGATGCTCCTGCCACAGCGCGCGGATCGGCGCCGGGTCGAGCATTCCGTCCGCGGCGAGGGCTGCCGGCGAGAGAAGATCCTCCGCCCAGTCGCGCAACGGCCCGCGCAGCCACGCGTCGATCGGCACGCCGAATCCCATCTTGGGCCGCTCATATAGGCCGGCCGGCACGAAGCGGTCGGGAACGCCAGCGGCATGGCACATGGGCCTCGATGCACGATCGATCCGGTACGGGTTGCTTTGTATCGCTTGCCGCCCAAGGCGTCGAGAATGTCGTCATCTAGCGGGTCTTGCCCGA
>DATFES010000062.1:0-14601 GCA_035250945.1 Alphaproteobacteria bacterium
GACGCCGGCGCCTGATCGCCACTTGGCACGTCAACCATGGCAGGATTCCTTTGTCGCGATGCGGTGGTTCGCGGTTGCCGTCACTGCCACTCGCGCTTTGCGTGATTCCACAGCCAGTGCAGGATCGGCGAGTGGCCGTCGGAGCCGAGCGGTTGATTGCCGGAAGGCGTGGCATATGCCGTCGGGGTTTGGCCGGGCGTCGCCGTGTTGTAGAGGGTGTGCCAGAGGAAATCGGCGTTGGTTCCGCTCGAGCGCAAAGGATAGCTCGGACCGTCGAATTTCCACGCATCGTAGGTGGCTGCCGAACCGGACGCCTGACTGCACCGGTTGACCAAGTATTGCCCAAGCGTCAGACCGAGCACGGCGCCGGCGGCGCTGTCGACCGGGAAATGCACGCCTGCGACCGTCCGGTTGATGGCGACGCGGGCCGCGAGGCGCATGATCTCGAGACCCCAGATTTCGGTGCCATACGGATTGGACCCCGCCGCACGCAGGAGCTGCCACAACACCAAGGCCGAAACGAAGGCCTCGGTTGCGTGACCGCTCGGCAAGGTCCCGTGCGCCGGCGTCAGGATCATCGGCTGAACCTGCGGCGAAAACTCGATCGGACGGCGGCATGCGAGCGCCGATTTCAGCCGCATCTCGACGAAATTGGCGAGCCGCAGCGCAGTTGCCAGTAGCTCGAGCGTCTTGGGCGTGCGATCCGGGTGGATGTACCCGATCGCGCCAAAAAACGCGATCGGCGGCGTCAACTGGGCGAGAATTTCGCTCGCGCGATCGACCCGAAGGTCGGCGTACTGGACGAGGAAATCGAGCTGATCGCGGAAGATTGCTTCGGTGGGGCGAATCATCTCGATCAGCGGCTGATACCCAGCCGTCGGCGCGGTTTGGCCCGCAGCGGCAGGTCCAAGCTCAAGATGCCAGATCTGCATGCCGTCGATTCCACCCGATGTGGTGGCGGTGAATCCGAGGCGCGAAAACATTTCGAAGTCATACAAGGTCGCTCGCACCCACGGCGACCAAAGCCTGAGGTTGGCCGTACTTTCGACTGGAAGCGAATTCGCGAAGGTGGTCGGCGCCTGCCATTGGCCGGTGATTCCGTCGCGACTACGTACTAGGGCGTCGGTGACCAATCCCGAGTCGTAGACCACCGAAATCACGCCGCCAACGCCGCCGACGCCCCCCACGCCGCCGACCCCGCCAACGCCACCGACCCCGCCGACGCCACCGACGCCACCTACTCCACCGACCCCTCCCACACCGCCGAAAGGCCCGATGCCGCCATCCGATGATTCATCCATGTCAAATACCTCCGATTTGTGGTCGGCTTGCCGTGCCCGAACTTGGCACGCCGACTTCGCTAAGGGTGCGCGCCCACTCTTCGCCAATGGCGAATTGCGCGCTGGGCGAGCGCTCGCGCCAACGCTCGATGGTAAGCGTCGGCTCCAAGGTCATGAGCTCGGCGCCGGTCTTGCGAGCCTCTTCGTGCAGGCCAAGGTTCCATTGCGCAATCGCCATCGCACGGAGCGTCGAGGTGTGGGTGCGATTGGCGCGCAGCGAACGCTGGGCGTGCTTGAGCGCATCGGCGAATTGATGGGCCGCCAAGCAAGCCGTCGCCGCCAAGGAGTCGTAGAAATAGCGGTGCGGATCGAGCGGCGACAGTTTGAGCGCGCGCTGGGTGTCGGCGACCGCCCGCTGACCCTCGCCCTTGAACGCGTGGAGCGTGCCCTTGAGCAGCCAGGCGAAAGCGTCGTTCGGATTCGACTGTATGGCGAGATTGTAGCGATCCTCCGCCACCTCGAGCTTCTTCAGCAAGTTCGTGTGCACGAAGCCATCGACCGCGAGCGCAAGTGAGCAGGTGGGGTCGAGGTCGAGGGCGCGCTTGGTGCATTCGAGCGCCAGATACGCGTCCTTGCGCTGATCTTCGGACCAACCCTGCTGCACGCGCAGCACGTGCCAATCGGCCAACCATGCCAAAGGAACCGGATGGGTGATGCCGCGATCGATCAGCGTTTGCAGGAGATTGCGCGACTGTTCGAAGTCTCGCGGCGAAAGCCGGTGCATCAATGCGATGGCGCTGAGCAGGAGCGTATAAGCCTTGAGGGTCGGCAAAGGTTGCAACCGCGACCTTTGCAGCTCTCGCGTCATCACCGCCGCACCGACCCGCGCCACGAGATGACCGATCAGTTCGCGCTCGCCGCTGAGCAGTCCCGAAATCCGGTCGGTCAACCGGTCCGACCAGATGATGCGCCCCGATTTGACCTCGGCCAGCTCGGCTTCGAGAGTGATATCGTGTTCGTCGCTGCTGAAGGCGCCCGACAGGACGTAGTCGGCGTTGAGGTGCGCGCCGATGTCGCCGAACGTGACGTTGCGGCCGCGAAATACGGTGGTCGACAGCCGCGATATCACGTTCAGCTCCGAAGAGCGCGACAGCGCGCCGATGATCTCTTCCGCCATAACCTCGCCGATCAACTGATGGTCGGGTCGCGCGTCGCGCGGCGCGAACGGGACGACGGCGACCGCCGGCGCCAGATCGCCCAGCGACACGGCGGGTTTGATCACCGGGCGCGGACCGGGGAGGCCTACCCGGTAGGCCCGCACCGGCCGGCTGAGATGCCGCAGGAAGCAATCGCCCAAATCCTCGATGTCGGCGTCGAGATTCGGCGTCAGCTGGTCGCGCGCGTTCGCCGAGATGACGATCTCTCCCGGCCCTGCAAGTGTCATCAGCCGTGCCGCCAAGTTCACGCCCCGCCCATGGACATCGTTGGGCTCCACGATGATGTCGCTAATCTCTATGCCCATGCGGAGCAGAATTTGCTGCTCCGGCGAGCGTCCAATGTTCGCTTGATCGCTGGCCTGTTGAATCGCAAGCGCCGTCGAGACGGCGGAACGCACGTCGCCGAAGTCGAGCAACATGCCGTCGCCGAGGCTCTTGACCAAGTGGCCGCCGAACTCCGGAAGTATCCGCGACCGCACGTACTCGACCAGACCGAGCCAGCGGGAGATTACCCCGGCCTCGTCGTGCTCCATCAGGCGCACCGATTCGGCGATATCGACGAGCAGCACGGCGCGGTTCGCCCACTCGACGACGTGCGGCCAGTGCGGTTCTTCCGAGAGATGTCCCGAGCCAACCACTACCGCCTCCCGGCGCGTGTTTATCCTTGATTGTCGCGCAAATGAATTCCCCTACACGATAATAGCTGGCGGTACTAAAGGACAGAATAAGTTGATTCTTTTGAAACCGACGGAACGCCTTAGGCCGACGCATCGCCGATTCAACGGCTTGCCGGCCGCGCCGCGCATCGAGACCGAACGGCGTAGGCGCCCCATCATCGGGACAATGGGAATCGTCGGGACGCGTCGGGAAACCCGGCCTTGGTAGGGCCCGTCGCCTCACAGCCGCCCGGCCGCGACCGGCTGCGACGTGCGGTAGATCGGTCGGCAAACAGGCTTGCTTGACTGTCGGCTGGTGAACGGACGGCTGCATTGGGCATCCCTTGGTCCGACGCTCCAGTCGGCGATTGGCGAGCGGGCCGCACGCGATCTGCAGCACGGCCTCGACCCCGTCATTAAGGCGCAACGATCGTCACGGCTTGTGTGAGCCGCCTCACACCTGACCGAGAATCGCCGCGCTATTGATGATCGCCGTGGAGCCAAGATCGCCCAGCGCGATGGACCGCCCGGAAAGTCAGGGGAGGAAGCCATGCAAGGGTCTTTCAAAGCCGTGCTTGCGACAATGCTGCTCGTTGGCCTGGCCGCGCGTGAAGCCGCCTACGCCGACGAGCCGACGTGCCAGCAGCTCGACCGGGCGGTCGTCGAGCGTGTCCTCATCGCCGCCAAAGCCGATCCGAACGACCCGGCGACGCGGCTCGCGCTCAATCGCGCCCATCACCGGCTGACGGTGGCACGGATCGACTGCAAGGCCGGCCGGATCGAACGCGCCCGTGCCCGATATGCGCAGGCGCTCGATGAACTTTTGGGACTGCCGCCCGCGCTCGCCGACGCCTCGATAAGCGACGCCGACGCGCCATAGTCACGATCGCCTCCCACCCTCCTCCCGGGGGCCGTTCGTCATGCGGATCGCGTGACGCCGAACGGACCTCAGTTCGGCCCCGCGTTCCACGCGAGACGCGGGGTCTTTTTTTCCCCCAGCGGCGCAGGTCGCCGAAATGCCTCATGCGCGGCGCATGGATAATGGGCAATATGCCCGCCCGGTGGGCGGGCGAGCTGCCGAGACCTCCGGGTAAACTGCGATACCGGCTTCGCTGATTCGCGGTTCTTTCCTGATGGCGCTTGGCTTGCTCTAATGGACCCATCGCAACGTCCAGGGACAGGGAGTCCGCCCATGCAATCGACCCTCCTGCGCCGGGCCGCCGGCGCCGCGGCCGCCGCGGCGCTCACCGCCGGCTTGGCCTTCGGCGCGGCCGCACAGCAGACCATGCCGGTCAAATTCACGCTCGACTGGAAGTTCCAGGGACCGACCTCGTTCTTCCTGCTCGCCGCCGACAAGGGTTATTACAAGGCCGAAGGCCTCGAGGTGACGATCGACTCCGGCCAAGGTTCCGCCGGCGCCGTCAACCGCGTCGCCAGCGGCGCCTACGATTTCGGGTTCGCGGACATCAATGCGCTCATCGAGTACAACGCCGCCAACGCCGATAAGGCGATCAAATGCGTGCTGGTGATCTACGACTTTCCGCCCTTTTCGGTGTTCGCTCTCAAGGGCTCGGGCATAACGAAACCGCAAGACCTCGTCGGCAAGACGTTGGGCGCGCCCGTCTTCGACGCCTCCTACAAGCTGTTTCCGGCCTTCGCCGCCAAGGTCGGCATCGACAACGACAAGGTGGCTCGCAAGAACATGGATCCGGCGCTACGCGAGGCGCTGCTGATCCGCAAGGAAGTCGACTTCATTTCCGGCCACTATTTCTCGTCGTTCCTCGACCTCAAGGCCAAGGGCGTGAAGCCGGAAGACATCGTCGCCATGCGCTACTCCGATTTCGGGCTCGACTTTTACGGCAATGGCATCATCGTCTCGCCGAAGATGATCTCGCAGCACCCCGAACAGATCAAAGGCTTCGTTCGCGCCACGATCAAAGGCATGCGCGACATGTTGAAGGACAACCAAGCGGGCATCGCGGCGACCAAGAAAAAGGATCCGTTGATCGACGATGCGTTGGAGCTGGAGCGCATGCAGCTCGCAATCCGGACCAACATCATAACACCCGACGTGAAGAAGAACGGATTTGGGGCCATTGATATGGCGCGCCTCGGCCGTTCGATCGACCAGGTCGCCTTTGCCGCCAAATTGCAAAAGAAGCCGGCGCCGGGCGACATCTTCACCGACGCTTACTTGCCGTCCAGAGCCGAGCGGGCCGTCGAGTGATTCTGCCGGCCGCGCCGCATGGCGCGGCCGCGAGCGCGCCGCGGGGTATGCCCCCGCGGCGCCGCTTTGGCCCGCGCGTCGTTCCGCCATGATCGACATTTCGCAAGTCAGCCTCGCCTACGGCGAGGAGGCTTCGGGCGGCGTTCTGGCCCTCCGCGATGCGACGCTGAACGTCGCCGAAGGCGAATTCGCCGCCATCGTCGGCCCGTCGGGCTGCGGTAAATCGACCTTGCTCAAGCTGGTCTCCGGCCTTCGTCCGCCGACCGCGGGACGGGTCGCCGTCGCCGGCGCGCCGGTCACCGGTCCGCTCAAGATCGTCGGCATGGCCTTCCAGAACCCGATCCTCCTGCCTTGGCGGACGACGCTGCAGAACCTTTTGCTGCCGCTCGAGGTGGCGCCCAACCATCGCCGCCGGTTCCGCCGCGAAAAACAGGCCTATGTCGCCAAGGCGCAGGCGCTGCTGGCGCGTGTCGGCCTTTCGGACGCCGGCGTCCGCTATCCCTGGGAGCTGTCGGGCGGCATGCAACAGCGCGTCTCGCTCTGCCGCGCCTTGATACACGAGCCGGAGATTCTGTTGCTCGACGAGCCTTTCGCCGCGCTCGACGCCTTCACCCGCGAGGAACTGTGGGAGACCATGCAGCTCCTGTGGTTGGATCGAAAATTCACAGTCCTTCTGGTCACGCACGATTTGACCGAGGCGGCGTATCTCGCCGATACGGTTCATGTCGTGTCGAGCCGTCCGGGCCGGATCGTCCATTCGCGCGCCATAAACCTGCCGCGGCCGCGGCCGCTCGACATCCGCTTTACGCAAGACTTCGTCGACATTGTCCATGACTTGCGCGCGCATATCGGGCGCGCGCGCGAGGGCGGGAAATGAGTCCGCGCGCGCGACGCATCGTCGCCCCGTGGATAGCGGGTATCGTGCTGTTCGCGCTCTGGGAGGTCGGCTGCCGGATATTCGACGTGCCCGAGTTCATCTTGCCGACGCCGAGCAAATCCATCGAGGCGTTGATCCAGTACTGGCCGGGCATCTGGAAGAACGCCAGCCACACAATGTACACGACCATCGTCGGGTTCTTGATCGCCGTCGCATTCGGCCTGGCGCTCGGCGTCGCCGTCGGCACTTCGGCCCTGCTCTACGCCGCGCTCAACCCGATCCTGGTCGGCTTCAATTCGATTCCCAAGGTGGCGATCGTTCCGGTGCTGATCCTATGGTTCGGCATCGGCACGGTGCCGGCGATCATCACCGCGTTCCTGATCTCGTTCTTCCCCATCGTCGTCAATGTCGCCACCGGCATCGCCACGATCGAGCCGGAGCTCAAGGACGTGCTGCGCTCGCTGGGCGCGCGCAAACTCGACATCCTGCTCAAGATCGGCCTGCCACGCTCGATGCCGTACTTCTTCGCTTCGCTCAAGGTGGCGATCACTCTCGCCTTTGTTGGTTCCGTCATTTCCGAGACGGTGGCGAGCAATGAAGGCATCGGTTACCTGATGCTTTCGGCGAGTTCTTCTTTCCGCGTGCCGCTGGTCTTCGCCGGGCTGTTGGTCGTGGCCGCGCTCGGCATCGGCATGTACGCCGTGGCGGCGGTGCTCGAACGCCGCTTCACCCATTGGGCGACCCGCGGGATGGACGGCGGCGGCTTCGCCACCGGCGGCTGAGCGCCGCCGTGACCTTAGGATTGTTTGTCCGCCGCCCCGCCTTCGCCGTGCCGGTAGACTTCGAGCGCGGCCGATACTGCAGCGCCAGCGGCCGCCTTGTAGCCCGCGTCGGTCAACGTCGCCTCGAGCGCGGCAAGCGTGATGAGCACGGCCTGCTTACGACAGTTGTAGCCCATGGTGCCGATCCGCCAGATTTTGCCCCGCAGCGGTCCGAACGACGTTCCGATCTCGATGCCGAAATCCTCGAGCATGCGCGTCCGCACCGCCTCGCCGGAAACGTCGTCTGGAATGTGGACCGCAGTCACATTAGCCAACTTGCGCGACTGGTCGCCGAACAGTCGAAGCCCCATCGCCTTCAGCCCCGCGCTCAATGCGCGGCCGCCGAGCTTGTGACGTTCGAAGCGCGCGGCGAGGCCTTCCTTGAGCGCCAGTCGCGCGCATTCGCGCGCCGCATAGAGCATGTTGGTGGCTTCGGTGTGGTGATTGAGGCGGGCCTCGCCCCAGTAATCCATGAGCATCGGCAGATCGAAATAGTTCGAGCCGATTCGCGGACCCTCGCCGGCGACGAATCCCGGCGGCCGAATGCCTTGCTCGACGTGCTTGCGCCGTGCGACACGCTCGACGACGCGCTGATTGAAAGTGATCGGCGCCGATCCGGGCGGCCCGGCGAGGCATTTCTGCAATCCGGCGGACGCGGCGTCGATGCGCCAGGCATCGACCGGGAAATCGACGCCGCCGAGCGTGGCGGTGGCGTCGACATAAAGCAGCGCATTGTGCTCGCGGCACGCGAGGCCGATGCCATCGAATGGCTGCGCCATCGTCGTCGAGGTGTCGCCGTGCACCAGCGCTACGACGCGCGGCCGAAAGTCGCCGATCGCCTTCACGATGCGCTCAGGTGGAAAAACGGTTCCCCATTCGGTCTCGAGCGTGCGTACCTCGCCGCCGACCCGCGCGGCGATCTCGGCGAGCAAGTGGCCGAAGCGCCCGAAGATCGGCACCAGCACGCGATCGCCCGGCTCGACGATCGACACCAGGATCGCCTCGATTCCCGCGCGCGCCGTGCCGTCGACCAGCAATGTCCATTGGTTCAAAGTCTGAAACACCGCGCGATAAAGCGCCATCGTCTCGTTCATGTAACGCGTGAATTGCGGATCGAACTGCCCCAACAGCGGCATCGACATGGCGCGCAACACGCGCGGATCGATATTGATCGGCCCCGGCCCCATGAGCAGGCGCGGCGCCGGATCGAGTTCGTCGAACAGATCGTTCGCGGGCCGCGGCGAGTCCATGGTTACAGGTCAGCTTCCGCGATAGGTCACGTAGCTATGGGGCGAGACGAGCAGCGGCACGTGGTAGTGCTGATCGGGCCGAGCGACGCAAAAGCGCACTGGTATCTCCTCAAGAAAGGCGGGATCGGAGACGGCAACGTCGGCGCGGCGGAAATAGGTTCCCGCCTTGAACACCAGCTCGTACACGCCCGGCGCGAACGCCTCGCCCTCCAGCAGCGGCGCATCGCAGCGGCCGTCGCGATTGGTCACGATCGTCTTGAGCAATCGGCGCTCCGGAAGCAGCGAGTACAGCTCGACCGCCATCCCGGCTCCGGGCTGGCCGCGCGCCGTATCGAGAACGTGGGTGGTCAGGCGGCCCGTCATACGCCCCTCTCCAATTTGGCGCGCTATAATTTCATCAGCCCACGGCGATTGTCCATCGTCGCGACGACGGGTAACGTTCCCGACGCTTGGTTGGCATAACGGCACCGAGGCGAAGTTGCGAACGCCAGTCGACATGAAATCGCTCAACGCGCTCGATCGCGCCAGCTTCGTCGCTGCGGTCGGCGGCATCTTCGAGAATTCGCCATGGGTCGCCGAAGCGATATGGGGGAAAATGCCGTTCGCCTCGCTCGACGCCCTGCACAGGGCGATGACCGATTACATCCGCACGCAGCCGCCGGCCGCGCAAATCGGGCTGTTGCGCGCGCATCCCGAGCTCGCCGGCCGCGACGCGCGTCTCGGCGCGATAACCGACGATTCCGCAGCCGAGCAAGCCGCCGCCGGACTCGACCGGCTGAGCGACGCCGAGGCGGCGCGTTTCGATATGCTCAACCGCGCCTACTGCGAAAAATTCGGTTTTCCGTTCATCATCGCGGTGCACGATCATTCGCGCGTCTCGATTCTCGCGCAGTTCGAGAAGCGGCTGGCCAACGACATCGAGACCGAAATCGCCAACGCGCTGGAACAGGTGTTTCGCATCACCTGGCTCCGGCTCGAGCGAGCTTTCGGCGCGGCGGCGCGAATGTCGTAATGAAGCGGTAAAGCGCGCCGGCTGCCGCGTCGACGTCGTCGCCGGTCACCGCCTCCACCGGATTGTGGCTGACGCCCGCCGTGCAACGCATGAACATCATACCGACGTCGCATAGCGGCTTGAGGACCATCGCGTCGTGACCGGCGCCGCTCGGCAGGCGCATCGGCCGCAGTCCTTCGCCGACGATCGCCGCCTCGATCGCGTCCATCAGCCACGGGTCGCAATGGACGCTGTTCTGCTGGTGGTACGTTTCGGGCGTGAAAACGACCCGGCGCCGTGCGGCGATGGCAGTCATTTCAGCCAGCACGTCGGCGACGGCCCGGCGGCGCGTTTCGTCGTTCTCGGCGCGAATGTCGACGGAGAATCGAACGTCGCCAGGAATGACGTTGACCGCGCCGGGCCGCGCCTCGAGGATGCCGACGGTCCCCACCAAGCCCGCTTCACTGGAGCATCGATTCTCGATCGCCAAGACCGCCTCCGCCGCGGCGGCGAGCGCATCTTGTCGTCCGCCCATCGGCACGGTGCCGGCGTGTCCGGCCAATCCACGAACCTCGACGCGAAGCCGCGTGGCGCCCGATATCGCCGTCACCACGCCGAGCGGAAGGCCGTTCGCCTCGAGCACCGGACCCTGCTCGATATGGAGCTCGACATAGGCCGCCACCTCGCCGGGACGGCGGGCGGCAGCGTCGACCTTAGCGGGGTCGAGGCCAAACTCGCGCATCGCCTCGGCCATTGTCGTCCCGGCGGCGTCCTTGGCATCGAGATTGGCGCGGTCGAGCAGTCCTGCGACGCCGCGGCTGCCGGTCAGCGTGGCGCCGAACCGCGTGCCTTCCTCGTTGGCGAATCCGACGACCTCGATCGGAAAGGCAAGCCGGCGGTTTTCGCGACCTAGGCGTCCGACGCATGCGATCGCCGCCACGACGCCGAGCATGCCGTCGTATTTTCCGGCGTTGCGCACGGTGTCGAGATGCGATCCCAGCATGAGCGCCGGCGCCCGCGGGTCGCTGCCCTCGTAACGACCGACGGCGTTGCCGACTTCGTCGACGCGCGCCGTCATGCCGGCTTCGCGCATCCACGCGAGCGCCCGATCGTTGGCCCGCTTGTGCGCGGTCGTCAGGTAGGTACGGGTCAGATTGTCCGGGCGCTCGGAGATCGTCGCCAGCTCCTCGATCCGCGCCAGGATCGAGTCCGCCCATCCGCGGTCAGCCATGACGCCACACATTTTCGGCCGTGGCTGGGTGCGTCGCCAGCCAATGGCGCGCGATATCGATCCGCCGGCACACCCAGGCGTCGCTGAAGCTCCGCACGTAATCGAGAAACCGCGCCAACGCCGCGGCCCTGCCGGGCCTGCCGACGAGGCGGCAATGTAATCCAACCGACATCATCTTCGGTCGTATCTCGCCCTCGGCGTAAAGCGTGTCGAAACTGTCTTTGAGATAGGTCCAGAACTGGTCACCGCTGTTGAAGCCTTGCGCGGCGGCGAATCGCATGTCGTTGGCGTCAAGCGTGTAGGGGACGATCAGGTGCGGCTTGCCGCCGACTTCGACCCAGTACGGCAGTTCGTCGGCGTATGAGTCGGAGTCGTAGATCAAGCCGGTCGCCTCCTCGACCGCGAGGCGACGCGTATTCGGGCTGCACCGGCCGGTGTACCAGCCAAGCGGCGGAGCGCCGGTCAGGCGCTTTTGAATATCGACGGCCTGGCGGATATGCGCGCGCTCGGTCGTTTCGTCGACCTGCTGGTAGTCGATCCAGCGAAGGCCGTGGCTGGCGATTTCCCAGCCGGCGTCGAGCATGGCGCGCACGGCTTCGGGATTTCGCTCGAGCGCCATCGCCACGCCGAAGACGGTGGCCGGCATGGCGCGCTCGTTGAACATGCGGTGGAGACGCCAAAAGCCGGCGCGGCTGCCGAATTCGTAGATCGATTCCATGTTGAGATGCCGCGCGCCCGCGCGCGGCGTGGCGCCGACGATCTCCGACAAGAACGTCTCCGACGCGCCGTCGCCGTGAAGGATGCAGTTCTCGCCGCCTTCCTCGTAGTTGATGACGAACTGCACGGCGACGCGCGCGCCGTTCGGCCAGGCGGCGTAGGGCGGCGTCGCTCCATAACCTCGCATGTCGCGCGGATAGGCGGGGCTCACGATGCGCCTTGGCCCGCGCGCCAATATCGCGCCAATTGGCTCATGCGCTCCAGGTCGGGCCGGGCATCGATTCGAACACCGAGCGCAGCCCCTCGCCCCAGCGACGGCGCAAATCGTCGAAGTAACCGTCGCCGTCCTCGATGCGACGGCGTACCGCGAAGCGAAACGTGTCCCGCCGGATCGCCGCGAGGTCGAGCGGAAGGCCGACGGAGACGTTGGAGCGCATCGTCGAATCCATGGAAATCAGCGTGCATTTGACCGCGTCGTTCAGCGGCGTCGAGTTGCGGACGACGCGGTCGATGATCGGCTTGCCGTACTTCATTTCGCCGATCAGAAAGTACGGCGTATCGGGCGAAGCCTCGATGAAATTGCCGGCGGAATATATCTGAAACAGCCGCATGCGGTCGCCTTTGATCTGCCCACCGAGGATCATCAAGACCGAATGATCGATCCCCTGGGCGCGGAGATCGGTGGCATCGACGCGGTAAACCTCGCGGATGGCGTTGCCGACCATCTTCGCAGCATCGAGCATCGTCGGCGCGGTCATCATGCGTTGCGGACGGTCGGGCTCGGGAAATCCGTCGCTGAGCAGGTTCACGACCGATTGCGACACCGACAAATTACCCGAGTTCATCAAGAAAATGGCGCGCTCGCCGGGGTTTTCAAAGAACGTCACTTTGCGGTACGTCGACACATGGTCGACGCCGGCGTGGGTCCTGGAATCGACGGTCACCACGAGGCCTTCGTCGAGCAACATCGCAATGCCATAAGTCATCTTGCGGATATCCGTGGAGATTGGAAGCTCTGGTTGGCGAGCGCCGACCCGGCGCGGAATAGGCTTTGCCCCAGCAGCGCCGACCGGGTCAAGGGGCGGCTTCGGCGGGCAGCATGAAGTCGCGGGAAATGGCCTGGCTCAGCGCGGCGATGCGGTCGATGAATTCGGTGAGATACTCGTGGAGGCCTTGGATGAAGATGTCCTCGATTCGGCCATAGCGCAGCCGCGACTGCGTTTCGAGCGCGATCCTCGTGCATTGGTAGTCGCGTTGAAACTCCTCGCGCAATCCGACCAGGATCTCGGTCACCTCGTGGAAACAGGCGATCAGCGAGCGCGGCATGTCGGGCCGCAAGATCAGCAGCTCGGCGATGCGCGCGGGGGTGATCACGTCGCGATAGATCCGCCGGTAAATCTGGAACGCCGACACCGAGCGCAGCAGCGCCGACCATTGATAGTAGTCGATGGCCCCACCGACGTCCTGCGGCGTCGGCAACAGGATGTGATACTTGACGTCGAGCAGGCGCGCCGTGGCGTCGGATCGTTCGATGAACGTGCCGAGCCGGACGAACTTGAACGCCGTGTCGCGCTGCATGGTCCCATAGGCGACGCCGCGGAACAGATGGCTGCGCTCCTTGACCCAATCGAAAAACGCGCGAAGACCCATTTCCTCGAGACGGCGGTAGTCGAGACCGCGAATTTCGAGCCAAGTGGAATTGAGCGATTCCCACATCTCCGTGGTGACTTGCGTGCGCATCGCTCGGGCGTTTTCGCGCGCTTGGTGCAGGCAGGCGGCGATCGACGACGGGTTCGCCAGCTCGAGCGCCAGGAATTCGACGACGTTGCGCGCGTTGATCTCGATCCGGCGCGCGGCGAACGACTCATCGCAGCCGGCGATGATCAGCGCTGGTTCCCATTGCGTGCGCTGCGGATCGCCGCCGGCCGGTAGTAGCGACATGCGATAGCCGACGTCGAGGAAGCGCGCCATGTTTTCGGCCCGCTCCATGTAACGCGACATCCAGTAAAGATTGTCCGCCGCCCGGCTCAGCATCGCATCACTCGCTCAGCACCCAGGTGTCCTTGGTTCCGCCGCCCTGGCTCGAATTCACTACCAGCGACCCGGCGCGCAGCGCCACGCGCGTGAGCCCCCCCGGCACCAGCTTGATCTCGCGACCAACAAGTACGAACGGCCGAAGGTCGACGTGACGCGGCGCCAAACCCTCGGCGACCAGGGTCGGGCACGTCGACAGCGCCAGCGTCGGCTGGGCGATGAAATTGGCGGGGTCGGCCTCGATGCGCTTGCGATAGGCCTCGATCTCGCTCTTGGTCGATTTTGGTCCCACCAGCATTCCGTACCCGCCCGAGCCGTGAACCTCCTTGACCACCAGCTCGCCGAGATGATCGCGGACGTAGGCGAGATCCTCGGGCTTGCGACACGACCAGGTCGGCACGTTCTTGAGAATCGGCGCCTCGCCCAAGTAGAATCGCACCATCTCGGGCACGAAGGGATATACCGCCTTATCGTCCGCGACGCCGGCGCCGACGGCGTTGGCGAGCGTGACGTTTCCGGCGCGGTAGGCTTCGAAAAGGCCGCGAACGCCGAGCGCCGAATCGGGCTTGAACGCCGCCGGATCGAGATAGGCGTCGTCGATCCGCCGGTAGATGACGTCGATACGGCGCGGCCCTCCGGCCATGCGCATGTGGACCATCTTGTCCTTGACGAACAGATCCTGACCCTCCACCAGCTCGACCCCCATCTGCTCGGCAAGGAACACGTGTTCGAAGTACGCGCTGTTGTATGCGCCCGGGGTCAGGACGACGACCGTCGGATTGTCGCCGGCGCCGAACGGCGCCACCGAACGCAAGGTGCGCAGGAGCTCGTCGGGATAGTGGCCCACCGGCGCCACCGAATGCATCGCAACGAGGTCCGGAAACAGGCGCATCATCGCCTCGCGGTTCTCGATCATGTACGACACGCCCGATGGCGTCCGTACGTTGTCCTCGAGGACATAGAACGTGTCGGCGTCGACGCGCACGATGTCGATGCCGGCGATCGTCGTGTAGGCGCTCTGCGCGACGGCCACGCCCTTCATCTCAGGCCGGTATTGCGCGTTATTGCGCACCAGATCGTCCGGGATTCGGCCGGCCTTCAGGATCTCGCCCTCATGATAGACATCGCGCAGAAACGCGTTGATCGCCTTGACGCGCTGAATCAATCCCTTGGCAAGTTGCGTCCATTCGCGCGCATCGAGGACGCGCGGAACGAGGTCGAACGGAATCAAGCGTTCGGTGTCGCCGCCCTCGCCGTAGACTGCGAAGGTAATGCCGAGACGGCGAAACAGGATGTCGGC
>DATFES010000076.1:0-3084 GCA_035250945.1 Alphaproteobacteria bacterium
ATTCGTCAAGCGGTGGAAAGAGTACACCAAGAGCCCGAAGCGCGTCAGCAACGACCCGATGGAGGCGCATTACATCGGCTTCAAGATGTGGGCGCAGGCGGTCAAGCAGGCCAATTCGACCAACGTCGACGCCGTGCGCCAAGCGATGTATGGCCAGAAAGTCAAGTCGCTCTCGGGATATGACGTGGTGATGCACACCAATCATCATCTTTCCAAACCGGTGATGATCGGCGAGGTGCAGTCCGACGGTCAGTTCCAGATCGTCTGGCAGACCAAGGGGCCGATCGTCGCCGAGGCGTGGAGCCCGCATATCGCCGAGAACAAGGGCAAGGTCGCCGATTGGACCTATCCGTGGGTCTGCGGCAACTGCGTAGAGCCCAAATTCAAGGCCAACTGAGCGTCCGGGCATGGCCAGGCCGCCGCGGGTCGCGGCGGCCTGGCGCTCGGCCACGAACCAACATCAGGCGGATCGCACACGTGCGTCGAACTTGGCTTGCGCTGCTGTTCGCTGTAGCGCTGCTTGTCGCGGCGAGCGAAAGGTCGGGCGCCCGCGCCGACGCCTTCTCCGACACGGTCGCGACAATGGCGAGCGACGGCTTTGCGGCGCGTATCGCCGCGGTCGAAGCGCTCGGCGATCTTGGCGATCCGCGCGGCGTCGCGGTACTGCGGGCGCTCAACGACGGAAATCTTTACGTGCGCAAAACCGACGGGCGCGTCGTCATTGCGCGCGCCGGTGTCGCCATCGACGCGATAACAGGCGGATCGGTCGGCACGATCGAAGCGGCCGACGAGGCGGTCCGGCTCAATAACCGGCTTCGCGGCGCCATCCGCGGCGCGCTCGGCCGCCTGATGATCTTCAGCCCCGAGCCCGAGGAACGGCTGGCCGCCGCAATCGGCGTCTACAAGACGCGCTCGGTCGATAACCTTCCGTTGCTCGAGAAGGCGCTGGCGGCCGAGACAGACCGGCGCGTCCGCGCGCAGCTGCAGATTAGCCTGGCAGCGACGCAGATCCTGAGCCTAGAACGGTCGCACCGACTAGCTGGCATCGCGACACTCGCCCAGTCCAGCGACACCGAGGCGCGGGCGATCTTGCTGCAGCTTGCCGCCGCATCGGACATCGATGCCGAGCTTCGCCAAGCAGCAGCCGCGGCGATCGCCGCGGTGGATAGCCGTCTCGCCGCGCTCCGGCTCGTGCAGACCGTATTCCAGGGGCTCAGCCTCGGCTCGGTCCTGCTGCTCGCCGCGATGGGTCTCGCCATCACCTTCGGCGTCATGGGCGTAATCAATATGGCGCACGGCGAAATGGTGATGATCGGCGCTTACACGACGTTCGTCATCCAGCAGACCGTCCTGGCTGCGGCGCCGGACGCCGCCGATTATTCGCTGTTCCTCGCGATTCCGGCGGCGTTTGTCGTCGCCGGCGCCCTCGGCGTCGCGCTCGAGCGAGGAGCGATCCGCCACCTTTACGGCCGGCCGCTCGAGACGCTCCTGATGACCTGGGGCCTCAGCATGATCCTGCAGCAGGCGGTGCGATCGATCTTCGGTCCGACCAACCGCGAGGTGGCGACCCCCTCGTTCATGACCGGTGCGATCGAAATCGCCGGCGGCGTCACCATCACCCAGAATCGTATCTGGATCATCGTATTCGGCCTGATCGTTCTCGCCGCCGTCATGCTGATCATTCGCTACACCGAGTTTGGGTTGCAGATGCGGGCGGTGACCCAGAACCGGCGAATGGCGGCGGCAATGGGGATCGCCACCGGCCGCATCGACGCGCTGACCTTCGGCCTTGGCTCGGGGATCGCCGGGCTGGGCGGCGTCGCTTTGAGCCAGATCGACAACGTCAGTCCAAATCTCGGCCAGTCGTACATCGTCGATTCGTTCATGGTTGTGGTGTTCGGCGGCGTCGGCAACCTGTGGGGGACGCTCCTCGGCAGCGCGTTGCTCGGCGTAATCAACAAGTTTCTCGAGCCCTACGCCGGAGCGGTGCTGGGAAAGATTCTTGTACTCGTGGCGATCATTCTCTTCATCCAGCGCCGGCCGCGCGGGCTGTTCGCATTGAGGGGACGGGCGGTCGAGGCATGACATGAGCGGGCCGATATCCGCGCGCCTGGGCGAGACGAATCCGATGCTGCGGCGAGCGATGATCGGCGCTTTTGCAACGTTTATCGCCGCCGTCCCGCTGCTGAATGTGCTTCCGTCGCCCGGCGCAGCGCTGTACTTGCCGGACTTTTACATCAACATCGTCGGCAAATGGCTTTGCCTCGCCGTTCTGGCGCTGGCGATCGACCTCGTCTGGGGATATTGCGGGATTTTATCGCTCGGTCATGGCGCGTTTTTCGCGCTCGGCGGGTACGCCATGGGCATGCATCTGATGCGCGTCATCGGACCGCGCGGCGTCTACCGCGATCCCGTGCTGCCAGACTTCATGGTGTTCCTCAATTGGAAGGAACTGCCGTGGTATTGGCACGGCTTCGACCATTTCATTTTCGCCGCGATAATGGCGCTACTCGTGCCGGGCGCGCTCGCCTTTGTGTTCGGATGGTTCGCGTTCCGCTCGCGCATCACCGGCGTGTATTTATCGATCATCACCCAGGCGATGACGTTCGCGATGATGCTCGCCTTCTTTCGCAACGACATGGGATTCGGCGGTAACAACGGGCTGACCGACTTCAAGGATATCCTCGGATTTCCGTTGAACCGGACGTCGACCCGGATCGGCCTCTATGCGGCCTCGGCGGCGGCGCTGGTCGGCGCGTTCATGCTCTGCCAGTACGTCGTGGCGAGCAAGCTCGGCCGAGTGGTCGTCGCGATTCGCGATGCCGAGGCGCGGGTGCGGTTTCTCGGCTACTCCGTCACCGCGTACAAGCTCTTCGTGTTCGTGCTATCAGCGATGCTTTCCGGGCTCGCCGGCGCGCTTTATGTCCCGCAGGTCGGCATCATCAATCCAAGCGAATTTTCGCCGGCGGCGTCGATCGAAGCGGTCATCTGGGTGGCGGTCGGCGGACGTGGGACCCTGCATGGCGCGGTGCTTGGCGCATTCGTGGTCAATGCGGCCAAGACGCACCTGACGTCGACCGTGCC
>DATFES010000092.1:0-4281 GCA_035250945.1 Alphaproteobacteria bacterium
AGGCGCAGAGACGCCGGCACCGGAACGCCGTGGACCCGCCGGGACGCCCTGGCGGTGTGCTCGGGGTCCCCGGGGACAAGCACCGGTAGGTCTTTGTCGACCGGTTCGGCGCCGTGGAGCGCGTCGATCATGTCATCGATCTCGGCACGAAACTCGGCCGGATCGCGAAACGCGCCCGGATCGATGGCGAGAAAGAAGTGACCGACATTGTAATAGCGTAGTCCGGGATGACGGCGCTCGCGCGTCGGCGCGTAGAACGCCCCGGGGAGCATGGCCGAGAGAACCTCCACCATCGCGGCGAGCCCGTATCCTTTGTGGCTGCTCATGCTCGGCACGCCGCCGAGCGGACTCAACAGGCGATGCTTGAGCGCCGCCACCGGGTCGGTCGTCGGTCGGCCGGTGTCGTCGACCGCCCAGCCTTCGGGGATCGGCTTCAAGTTGAGCTTGGCGACGGTAAGCTTGCCGATCGCCACCGTGCTCGTGGCCATATCGAGCACGAAGGGCGGATTGCGCCCGGCGGGTGCTGCAAAAGCGATCGGATTGGTGCCGAACATCGCCCTCCGGCTGCGCGTCGGCACCACCGAGGCTTTCCATACATTGGTGGTCGCGATGCCGATCAATCCCTGTTCGGCGGCCCGTAGCGCGTAGATTCCGGCGGCGCCGTAATGGTTGGAATTGCGTACGCCGATGGCCGCCAAGCCGCTCGTCTTGGCTTTTTCGATCGCCATGCCGATGGCGCGCACCGACGGCGCGTGGCCGAGGCCATTCCCGCCGTCGATAAGCCCGGTCACCGCCGTTTCGCGCACGATCCGGATTTCGGGCGCGGCAACCCATCGCCCTTCGGCGCGTTGCTCGGCGTAGAGCGGCATCATGGCGATGCCGTGCGAGTCGATGCCGCTGAGATCGGTCTCGACCATGACTTCGACGGTCGGCCGCGCGATCGCCTCGGGCATCCCCCAGGCGGCGAAAATCGCCGCTAATTGTCGGCCGATCGTATCCCCCGGAAAAGTCCGGACGGCCATCAGTGAATCTCGGGCTCCGGAATCGCCATGCGCCCCTGCAGGAAGTCGAAGTCGCACCCCTTGTCGGCCTGCATGACGTGCTTGCCATACATCGCGCCGTAGCCGCGCGGGTAGATGATCTCACGCTGCCTCCAGGCCGCCCGCCGCCGCTTGAGCTCGTCGTCGGCCACGTTCAGGTCGAGCGTGCGGCCCGGCACGTCGAGAGCGATGATGTCGCCGTCCTTGACCAGCGCCAGCGGGCCGCCGACGAACGACTCCGGCGCCACGTGCAAGACGCAGGTGCCGTAGCTCGTGCCGCTCATGCGGGCGTCCGATATCCGCACCATGTCGCGCACGCCCTGTTGCAGGATTTTCTTCGGCAGCGGCAGCATGCCCCATTCCGGCATTCCCGGCCCGCCCAAGGGTCCCGCCGACTGCAGGACGAGGACCGAGTCCGGCGTCACCGGCAACGCCGGGTCGTCGAGCCGCGCGGCCATGTCGTTGTAGTCCTTGAACACCACGGCCGGACCGGCGTGCTTCAGCAGTTTCGGATCGCAGGCGCTCTGCTTGATGACCGCGCCATCGGGCGCCAGGTTGCCGTGCAGCACGGCGAGTCCGCCTTCGGCATTGAGCGGGCGATTGCGCGGCAAAATGACGTCTTCGTTATAGACTTCGGCGCGCGCGATATTGTCGGCGACGGTCTTGCCGGTGACGGTGACGCAATCAAGATGAAGCAGGTCCTTGAGCCGGCTCATCGCCGCCGGCAGGCCGCCGGCATAGAAAAAGTCCTCCATCAGATATTTGCCCGATGGCCGGATGTTGGCGATGAGCGGTGTGCGCCGCGACAACTGATCGAATTTATCGAGGTCGAGTTCGGCGCCGGCGCGGTTGGCCATCGCGATCAGATGGATGATCGAGTTGGTGGAGCCGCCGAGCGCCATCGCCACCGTGACCGAGTTCTCGAACGCCTTGGTGGTCATGATGTCGCTCGGCTTCAGGTCCTCCCACACCATCTCGACGATGCGCCGCCCGGCCGCGGTCGCCATGCGCGGATGATTGGCGTCGGCCGCCGGGATGGTGGCGGCGCCCGGCAGCGTCATTCCGAGTCCCTCGACCGCCGATGCCATGGTCGAGGCGGTGCCCATGGTCATGCAGGTTCCATACGAGCGCGCGATGCCGTCCTCGATTTCGTCCCAGTCCTTCTGGTCGATGTTGCCGGCGCGCAGTTCGGCCCAGTATTTCCACACATCGCTGCCGGAGCCGAGAATCTGGCCGTGCCAATTGCCGCGTAGCATCGGCCCGGCGGGCACGAAGACGGTCGGCAGGTTCATGCTTGTGGCGCCCATCATCAGCGCCGGCACCGTCTTGTCGCAGCCGCCCAAGAGCACCACGCCGTCGACCGGGTTGGCGCGCAAGAGTTCCTCGGCCTCCATCGCCAGCATATTGCGATAGAGCATCGTCGTCGGCTTCATGAACGGCTCGCCCAGCGAGATTGCCGGCATTTCGATCGGAAAGCCGCCGGCTTGCCAGACTCCGCGCTTGACCTCCTCGGCGCGCAGCCGGAAATGCGCATGACAAGGGTTGATGTCGCTCCACGTATTGACGATGCCGATCGCCGGTTTGCCCGCGTAATCCTCGGCGGCGAATCCCATCTGCTTGGTCCGCGATCGATGGCCGAAGGCGCGCAGGTCTTGAACGCCGTACCAGCGGTGACTGCGGAGTTCTTCAGGCTTCTTGCGGCGCATGGCGTTCGTTCCCTTCGTTTGATGACCGTCAGGCGACCCACTCGCTGACCGGCGCGCGAGCCTCGTGGAGCGGCTGGCAGATGACGTCGACCAATGTCGGGCCGCCGTGCTCGACGGCCTTGGCGAGCGTTGCTTTGAGTTCGGACGGATCTTCGACCCGCCAGCTACGGACCCCGAACGCCGCGGCGACCGCGGCGTGATCGGTGCGGCCGAAATCGACCGAAAAATAGCGACCGCCATAACCGGTCTTCTGCCCCGCTTTGATCCAGCCATAGACGCTGTTCGAAACGACGATCATCGTCACCGGCGCGCCGGTCCGCACGATCGTCTCCATCTCGCCGCAGGCGAACCCGAAACTGCCGTCGCCCATCACTGCGACGCACTTCGAGCCCGGGCGTCCGTAATAGGCGCCCAGCACCGCCGGCAGCGCATAGCCAAGCGCGCCGTGGGCGCGGTTGCTGATGAACCAGCGACCGGGCCGGTGCTTGGGAAAGAACGCGGAGAAATACGGGCATGGCGTTCCTGGATCGGCGACGACGATCGCGTCCTCGGGCAGCACTGCAGCGAGATCGGCCACCAGACGTTCGGGCTTGATCGGACGCTCATTGGACGTCGCCAGCGGCCGATACTCGGATTCCTTGGCCGCGCGCGCGGCCGACACGCGTGCTCTGGCGTCGGCTCCGTTGGTTTTGTGCCCCGCGTGTTCGACTGCCTCGGCGATCGCGTCGAGCGTCAGCTTGGCGTCGCCGATCACCGCCGCTTCGGTCGGAAAATTGGCGCCGACCACGCCGGGATCGACATCGATGTGGACGATCCGCGTCGCACCCGGCGTCGGGTAGCGCCAGCGCTCCGTCGTCACCGAGCCGGCGCGGCAGCCGACGAACGCGACGAGGTCGGCCGCCTCGACGACCGCCCGCGTCGGCGGAGTCCCGCCATTCGATCCGACGACGCCGACGGCGAGCGGGTCGCGGTCGGCGATGCTGCCTTCGCCGCTGATCGTCGTCGCGACCGGCGCGCCGAGCAGCCGAGCGAGCCGCGTCAATTCGGCTGCGGCGCTGGAGAGGACGACGCCGCCACCGACGATGAAAAGCGGCCGCTTGGCCGACTGTAGCGCCGCCGCGGCGCGCGCCACCGCATCGGCATCGGGAGCGGTGCGGGCGGCCGGATAGCGGCCGAACGTCGCGTCGGCCCACAGATCGGTCTCGTCGACCGGATCCTTTTGGACGTCGAACGGCAATCCGAGATGAACCGCGCCCATGCGACCCGTGGTCATTTCGCGAAACGCGCGTCGCACCGTCGACGGAATGTCGATGGCGCGATCGATGACCTTGTTCCATTTCGACACCGGGCGGAACAACGCTTCCTGATCGAGTTCGGTGAGCGTATAGCGGCCCCGGCCGCTGACCGAAATGTCGGTGGTGATGGCGAGCAGCGGAATCGACGATTCGTTGGCCTCGACGACGCCCGGCAGGATGTAGGTGGCGCCGCCGCCGCTTGGGCCCTCGCACACGCCGACCTTGTTCGAGACGCGAGCA
>DATFES010000104.1:0-5032 GCA_035250945.1 Alphaproteobacteria bacterium
GCTAGAATTAATGAATTGACGGCGTCCACCGCCCGCTTCACAAAGTGTATCGCAACAAATGCGTCAACACGAAGTAGGGAGGATGTCGTGAGATTCAGTACTTTCAGCCAATTGGCCGCGATCGCCGCCGCGGGTCTTATCCTCGCCGCGCCGGCCGATGCCCAGAATCCCAACTGGCCGAAATCGCTTACGCTCGGCACCGCGTCAGTGGGCGGCGTCTTTGCGGTTTATGGCCAGGTGTGGGCCAACATCGCCGGCGACGCGATCAAAGTGCCGATCAGCACCCGCCAGACCGACGGCCCCAACCACAACATCATCCTGACCGACGCCAAACAGGTCGAGTTCGGCATGACCACGATGGGAGTTGCGCTGCAGGCGTGGAACGGCACCGGCGAGTGGACCAAGGGGCGAAAGTTCCAGAACGTCCGCGCCATTTTTCCGATGTACGGCACCGTCTTCCATTTCGTGACCACGGACAAGACCGGCATCACGAAGGTCGCCGACCTCGCCGGAAAGAACGTCGGCGTCGGTCCGCGTGCCGGAACGCCGGGAACATATTTCCCGCTGTTGTTCGAGGCCCTCGGGATCAAGGTCGGGGCGATTCGCAATGGCGGCGCCTCGGATATGTCCTCGCAGCTTGGCGACGGGTTGATCGACACGTTCGCTTTCGCCGCAGGCCTGCCGTTTCCGGCGTACTCCGAGGTCGAGGCGACGCGCACGGTGCGCTTCTTCACATTCTCGAAGGCGGAGATCGCCACGCTCAAGCAGAAATTCCCCGAACTGTCCGACGACGTGGTGCCGAAGGGCACGTATAAGACCTTGACCGAGGACCACCCGACGGTCGGCGTGTTCAATTTCGCGATCGCGCACAAGGACGTGCCCGCCGATCTCGTCTACGGCGTGGTCAAGGCGGTCATGGAGAGTAACCCGCGGATGGTCCAGGGCCACGCTGCGGCCAAGGAGACATTGCCTAAGAACGTCGACAAGAACACCTTCCTTCCATTCCACCCCGGAGCCGTGAAGTACTTCACCGAGAAAGGCTTCAAAATCGATCCGAAACTCACTCCTTCGAGTTGAGGCGAGGACTTCGCGCGAGGCGGCTTGATCGCGCCGCCTCGCCGCTCTTCCGGGCTCAATCATGACAAAAGACGGCGCGACATCGCGTCCAGGGACGAAAGGATCCCATCCGCCTGACGCGGCCGCCGAAGGGTTGGACGTCGAAAAGGCGGCCGATATCGAGTATGGCGGCCGACAACGGACGCTGCCGCTCTGGCAGTACCGGCTGTTTTTCGTCGTATGCGTCGGCTATGTCGTTTTCCATCTCGTCGTCCTGAATATTTATCCGATCGATCCGTGGCTGTTGCGGGTGATTCACGTCTGTGTCGGTTCGGTCATCGGGTTCGCCATTTTTGCGCCCGGTCGGCGTCCGCAGACCTCCGTCGCCTGGTACGATTGGGCGATGATCGCCGCCAGCCTGGCGATCCTCGGCTACATCTACGTCAATTTCGACGATCTGCTGTTCCGTGCCGGAGTGCTGCCGACTTTTTGGGACCTGGTCGCCGGCGCCGCGGGAACCTTCATGGTGCTCGAGCTCACGCGACGCACCGCCGGCCTGGCGCTGCCAATCCTTGCGCTGCTGTTCATCCTGTACTCGTTTGTCGGCCCGTGGATGCCAGGCGTGCTGCATCACACCGGCATCCAGCTCGACGTTTTCTTCAGCTACATCTACTCCGATAAGGGGATCCACGGCATCACCACCGCCGTGTCGTCGACGTACATCGTCTTGTTCATCGCCTTCGCCGCTTTCCTGAATTCCACGAAGGCGGGCGAATACTTCAACGATCTGGCGATCGCGCTCGTCGGCTGGGTGCGCGGCGGACCGGCCAAGGTCGCCGTGGTCTCGGGCGTCCTGTTCGGCACGATCAGCGGCAGCGCCGTCGGCAATGTCGTCGCTTCGGGAACCATCACCATTCCGATGATGCGGCGCGTCGGCTATGACCGCGCGACCGCCGGCGCCATCGAAGCGACGTCATCGACCGGCGGGCAGATCACGCCGCCGGTGATGGGCGCCGGCGCGTTCATCATGGCCGAGATTCTCGGCATTCCCTATACCGATATCGCGGTCGCGGCGATCATTCCGACGATGCTGTTCTACATCGCATGCTATGTGCATTGCGATCTACATGCGCGCAAGCATGGCATCGAGGGAATTCCACGCAACGAGCTGCCGGGCATGATCGCCGTCGCCAGGCGCGCCTATATGCTGGCCCCGGTCGCGATCCTGATCTGGCTGTTGCTCGACGGCTACTCGGTGTTCCGCGCCGGTTCGGTCGGCATCATCGCCGCCATCGTCGCCAGCTGGCTGTCGACCAAGGAGAACCGGTTGGGCCCCTGGGGCGTCATCGAAACACTGGCCGCGGCGGCGCGCGACACCATCCAGCTCGTGGCGATTTGCGCGTGCGCCGGCATCATCGTCGGCGTCATCGCGCTGACCGGCATCGGCGGACGTTTCTCGGCCATGGTGCTCGCGGTGGCTGGCGGCAGCCAGATCCTGGGCCTAGTGTTCGCGATGGTCATCGCGCTCATTCTCGGCATGGGGATGCCGACGACCGCGGCCTACGCCGTCGCGGCCTCCGTCGTGGCGCCCGGCTTGGCGCAGATGGGCATACCGCCGCTGACCGCGCACTTGTTCATTTTCTACTATGCGGTGATTTCGTCGATCACGCCGCCGGTGGCGCTGGCTTCGTTCGCCGCCGCCGGAATGGCCGGCGCCGATCCGTGGAAGACCTCGTTCATCGCGGTGAAGCTTGGGCTGGCGACGTTCATCGTGCCGTTCATGTTTTTCTACGGGCCGGGGCTCCTGTTCATCGGCGACTGGTGGAGCATCCTGAGCGTCGCGGTCACGGCGAGCATCGGCGTCTATTTTCTCGCCTGTTCTACTGAGGGATGGATGGCCGGCCCCCTGCCGTCGTGGCTGCGCGCGCCGCTGTTCGTCGGCGCGTTGTGTCTCATCATTCCCGGTCCGATCACCGATGCGGTCGGTTTGGCGCTGGGGATCGGCGTCGCCGTCGTCCAGCGCATGTTGATCCGCGGACGGACGTTGCGCGCGGCTGCGAAGTGAGTTGGATTGATCGTTGCCGTTAGCGGTCGTTTGGCAGCGGAAAGTTGCGCCTGCGGCATGTCTGTGACGGCGAACTTTGGAGCCGCTTAACTAAAATTAAGTTAATTATAAATTCCTCTTGCTATTGTAATGCCTTAAGTATTGTAGCGCATTGCCAGACAGCAACATTTGACGTAATTTCGCGCGAAACGTCAGGCGAGACGGTAGGAGTCATTACTACCGCTCCACGAGGGAGGAGTTCCATGGCGCAGGCCAAGCGCAAAGTCCGGGCGGACGAGCCCGACATCAGCCCGGCCGAACTCATCAAGTTCTATCGCGACATGCTGTTGATCCGGCGCTTCGAGGAAAAGGCCGGACAGATGTACGGCATGGGTCTGATCGGCGGCTTTTGCCATCTTTACATCGGCCAGGAGGCGGTCGTCGTCGGCATGCAGGCGGCGATCACCCCCGCCGACGGCGTCATCACCAGCTATCGCGATCATGGCCACATGCTCGCCTGCGGCATGGATCCGGGCGGCGTGATGGCCGAGCTCACCGGGCGCCGCGGCGGCTACTCCAAGGGCAAGGGCGGCTCGATGCACATGTTCAGCAAGGAGAAGAACTTCTACGGCGGGCACGGCATCGTCGGCGCGCAGGTGCCGCTCGGCACGGGCATCGCCTTCGCGCTCAAGTATCGCGGCACCAACAACGTCTGCTTGACCTATCTCGGCGACGGCGCGGTGAATCAGGGCCAGGTCTACGAGAGCTTCAACATGGCGGCGCTGTGGAAGCTGCCGGTGATCTACGTGATCGAGAACAACAAGTACGGCATGGGTACCTCGGCCGAACGCGCCTCGGCGTCGACCGAGTTCTATCGCCGCGGCGACGCCTACGGCATTCCCGGCGAGCAGGTCGACGGCATGAGCGTCGTCGCCGTGCGCGAGGCGGCGGCGATGGCGGTGGCGCAGGCGCGCGCCGGCAAGGGCCCGTACATTCTCGAAATGCAGACGTATCGTTATCGCGGCCACTCGATGTCCGATCCGGCCAAGTATCGCTCGAAGGAAGAAGTCGAGAAAATGCGCCAGCAGCATGATCCGATCGAGCAGCTGGCCAAGCAGCTGATCGCCGACGGCCATGTCGATGAAGCGGCGCTCAAAAAAATCGACCGCGAAGTCAAGGACATCGTCAGCGCGGCGGCCGAGTTCGCGCAGAACTCGCCCGAGCCCGATCCATCGGAGCTGTTCACCGACGTTCTGATCGAGGCGTGACGCCGCAAGCAATAACCTGGTTCGCCAGGGCTGGGGGAAACATGCCGATCGAAGTATTGATGCCGGCGCTGTCGCCGACGATGACCGAGGGCAAGCTCGCCCGCTGGCTCAAACGCGAAGGCGAGGAAATAAAATCCGGACAGGCGATCGCCGAGATCGAAACCGACAAGGCGACCATGGAGGTCGAGGCGGTCGACGAAGGCAAGCTCGGCAAAATCCTCGTTCCCGAGGGGACCGAGGGGGTCAAGGTCAACACCCCGATCGCCCTGATCCTCGGCGAGGACGAGGATGCCTCTGCCCTCGCGGCTGCCGTTAAACCGGCGCCGATAGCGAAAGCGGCGACGGCTGCGCCAGTCGCGACCGCGCCCAAATCGGTCACCCCGGCGTCGGCGCCTGAAGAAAAGACCTACGCCAAGACCGTCAAGCTCACGGTGCGCGAAGCGCTGCGCGACGCGATGGCCGAGGAGATGCGCCGCGACGACCAGGTGTTCCTAATGGGCGAGGAGGTGGCCGAGTACCAGGGCGCGTACAAGGTGAGCCAGGGGCTGCTGCAGGAGTTCGGCGCGAAGCGCGTCATCGACACGCCGATCACCGAGCACGGGTTCGCCGGACTCGCCGTCGGCGCCGGCTACATGGGCCTGCGCCCGATCGTCGAGTTCATGAC
>DATFES010000105.1:0-3731 GCA_035250945.1 Alphaproteobacteria bacterium
CGTCGACCCCGCCGTCGAGCGTGAGCGCGTGCTGCCGGTGGTGCGAGCGCTTGCCGCGGCCGGCGCAGTGGTCAGCATCGACACCATGAATGCCTCCACCGCGCTCGCCGCAGTGGAGGCGGGCGCCCGGATCGTCAACGATGTCACGGCGCTCGGCGGCGATCCCGACAGCCTCGATGTCGTTGCGCAATCGGGTGTGGCGGCGATTCTTATGCACATGCGGGGCGACCCGGCGACGATGCAATCCGCGCCCGCCTATGACGACGTCGTCGGCGAAGTCGAAGCGTTCCTGGTCACGCGCCTCGCCGAGGCCGAGGCAGCCGGGATTCCCCGCGCGCGCCTTGCCATCGATCCCGGCATCGGGTTCGGCAAAACCCTCGAGCACAACCTTTTGCTTCTGCGCGCTACCCGGCGGCTAAAACACATTGGCGCGCCTGTGGTGGTGGGGGTCAGCCGCAAGAGCCTCATCGCCCGGTTGTCGAAGGGCGAGCCGCCGAAGCAACGTCTGGCGGGCTCGCTTGCCGCCGCCCTGGCGGCGCTGGCGCGCGGCGCCGATATCCTGCGGGTTCACGATGTCGCCGCGACCATCCAGGCGATCGCTGTGTGGCGAGCGATCGAACAAGGCGATGCGCGATGATCGGAGCCATATACCTTATTCGGCACGGCGAAACCGAGTGGAACCGCGCTGGTCGCATGCAGGGCCATCGCGACTCGCCTCTTACCGAAGGTGGCGAACGACAGGCGATCGCCATTGGCCGATGGCTGCATGACGCGATCGAGAATTGCGATGGCGCCGCCATCGTTGCGAGTCCGCTTGCCCGCGCGCGACGGACCGCGGAAATCATCGGTCGGCGCCTTGGCGTGCCGACAGATCGACTCATGTTTGACGATCGCCTCAAGGAAATAACCTGGGGCGAATGGGACCGGTTGACCCGCAGCGAAATCGTAGCACGCGATGAAGAAAGGTGGCGGCGGCGGCTGGACGACCGATGGAATATCTCGCCCCCGAAGGGCGAAAGCTATGCCATGCTGGCGCGGCGGGTAGCAGCGTTTCTCGACGATGCAACCTCTGCTGATCCGCTGATCGTCGTGACGCATGGAGCGACCGGGCGCGTACTGCGGGGCCTGTATGGTGGCCTTGCTTCGGACCAAATCCTTGCGCTCGACGAGCCGCAGGACGCGATATTTCGTCTGTGCGAAGGCACAGTCGTTCGGATCGAGATCGACATCGCAGGCGCCCGTGAGATCGATCGTTAATGACGTTGGTTAACGACCCGCGCTGGACGCTTGGCCGGTTTCTGCTATAAGGCGAGTTATCGAGCGCGCTCCGGCGTATAATATAATTTCCTGTTGGACGAAGATCTCACGTGCGCAAGCTGTTCGGCACCGACGGTATCCGGGGCGAGGCCAATGCCGAGCCGATGACCGCCGAAACCGCCCTCAAGGTCGCGGTGTCGGCGGGGCGCTATTTCACGCGCGGACCGCACCGTCATCTCGTGGTGATCGGCAAGGACACGCGGCTGTCGGGCTACATGATCGAACCGGCGATGACGGCGGGGTTCATTTCCGTCGGCATGGACGTCGTGCTGCTTGGACCATTGCCGACGCCGGCGGTCGCCATGCTGACGCGCAGCCTCCGCGCCGATCTTGGCGTCGTCATCTCGGCCTCGCACAACCCGTTTCGCGACAACGGCATCAAGCTGTTCGGACCGGACGGCTACAAGCTCTCCGACGACATCGAGGCCGAAATCGAACGCGGCGTCGATTCCAACGGCGGTCGCGCCAGCCCCGACCGGCTCGGCCGCGCCAAGCGGCTCGATGACGCGCAAGGGCGCTATATCGAATTCGTCAAGGCGACGTTTCCCAAGCGCCTGCGGCTCGATGGTCTCAAGGTCGTGGTCGATTGCGCGAACGGGGCGGCGTATCGCGTCGCGCCGACCGTGCTGTGGGAGCTTGGCGCCGAGGTCGTACCCGTCGCGGTCGAGCCCGACGGGTTCAACATCAACGAGGGGTGCGGCGCGACCAGCCCGGCGACGCTGCAAACCCAGGTCGTCGCGCACGGCGCCGATCTCGGCGTGGCGCTCGACGGCGACGCCGACCGTCTCATCATGGTCGACGAACATGGCGCGCGGATCGACGGCGACCAGATCATGGCCTTGATCGCCCGCTCATGGGCGAAAGGCGGCGCGCTCAAAGGACGAGGCGTCGTCGGGACGGTGATGTCCAATCTCGGGCTCGAACGATTCCTCGGCGGGATGGGGCTTGGCTTCGAGCGTACTCCGGTCGGCGACCGCTACGTCCTCGAGCGGATGCGCGCCGGCGGCTACAATGTCGGCGGCGAGCAGTCGGGTCACGTCATTTTGAGCGACTACGCGACCACCGGCGACGGACTGATCGCCGCGTTGCAGGTCCTCGCGGTGCTTGTCGAGGCCGGACGGCCGGCCTCCGAAGTTGGGCGCGTGTTCACGCCGTTGCCGCAGATTCTAAAGAACGTCCGCGTCGCCGACGAGGCATCGCTCGACAGCATCGCCGTCAAACGCGCAATCGACGGAGCGGAAGCGCGGCTAGGCGCCGAAGGCCGCGTATTGATCCGCAAGTCGGGGACCGAGCCGGTGATTCGGGTCATGGCCGAGGGCGAGGACGAGACCGTGGTGTCGCAGATCGTCGACGGGATATGCGGCGCGATCGAAGCGGCTGGACGGCGATAAATTCGGCGAGCGCAGGCGAGCGATGCGCGGGCGCGTATTGATCTGCGCCGGTTCCGACTCGGGCGGCGGCGCGGGCATTCAAGCCGATATCAAGACCGTGACGATGCTGGGCGGCTTCGCCGCCACGGCCGTGACCGCGCTCACGGCGCAAAACACGCAAGGCGTCTTCGGCGTCATCGCCGTGCCGCCGGCGTTCATCGCCCAGCAGATGCGCCTCGTGCTCGACGATATCGGCGCCGACGCGATCAAGACGGGAATGCTGCACAGCGCCGACGTCATTGCCGCCGTCTCCGGCGTGCTCGCCGAGCAGGCCGCTTCATCGCCGCTTGTGGTCGACCCGGTGATGGTGGCCAAGGGCGGGGCGCCGCTGCTCGAGGAAGATGCAGTGGCCGCGCTCAGGCAAACGCTCATCCCACGCGCGACGGTGATCACGCCCAACCTGCCCGAAGCCGAGAAACTCTGCGGGTCGGTTGTCCGCGATGTCGCTAGTATGCGACGTGCCGCCGATTCCTTGCTGGCGCTGGGCTGCCACGCGGTCTTGCTCAAGGGTGGACATCTCGAGGGCGACGTCGTCGTCGATCTGCTGGCGACCCGCGCGGGGATCGAGGCGTTCGAGTCCCCGCGCATTCAGACCACGAATACGCACGGCACCGGTTGCACGCTGGCCTCGGCCATAGCCACCGGCCTCGCGCAGACCCTCTCGCTGCGCGATGCCGTCGTGCGGGCGCGAGGGTATGTGCATCGCGCGATACTGACCGCGCCGAGGCTCGGCCGTGGACACGGGCCGCTTAACCACGCGCATCCGCTGGAAGGGAAGCTGTAAAGTACAAACGCCAAGCTTACCGCTCTCGACTCGCTCTTCTTACACCATCGCGTAGTCGCGTTCGGGCGTGCCAGCGAGCATCTCGGCGAGAACGGCGAGCGCGCGTTCGAGCTGTGCGCGGTCGCGGGCGGCGGAGAGGCCGATGCGCACGGCGTGCGGGACCGGCGCGCGGCCGACGGCGAACGCATCAGCCGGGGTGA
>DATFES010000112.1:0-2022 GCA_035250945.1 Alphaproteobacteria bacterium
GGCGCGCTTCAGCCGAACCTATGCCAATGGCCGCTACAGCGAAGACCGCCGCACGCCGCATCGCCTTCCAAGGGTTTCCCGGCGCCTATTCGCATCTCGCGTGCCGTCACGCCTTTCCGCGAATGACGCCGCTGCCCTGCGTCAGCTTCGAGGACGCCTTCGCCGCCGTACGCAATCGCCGCGCCGCGCTGGCCATGATTCCGATCGAAAACTCGGTCGCCGGGCGCGTCGCCGACGTCCATCACCTGATGCCGCAATCGCGGCTACACATCGTCGCCGAGCATTTCCAGCGGGTGAACCATCACTTGCTGGCGGTTCCCGGCGCCTCGCTCAAGACGATCCGCACCGTCCACAGCCACGTCCAGGCGCTCGACCAGTGCCGCACGATCACCCGCGAGCTGGGACTCAAGCGGGCGGTTGCCGCCGATACCGCGGGCGCGGCGGCGGAAGTCGCCGCGGCGGGCGACGTGACGCGCGCGGCGATCGCTTCGGCGCTGGCCGGCGAGATCTACGGTCTTAAGTCGCTGCGCAAGAACATCGAGGACGCCGAGCACAACACCACGCGGTTCGTCGTGCTTGCATCCAAGCCGTTCAACCCCGACCGGCGCAAGGGGACGGTGCTGACCACGTTCATCTTTCGCGTCCAGAGCGTTCCGGCGGCGCTGTACAAGGCGCTCGGCGGCTTCGCCACCAACGGCGTCAACATGACCAAGCTCGAGAGCTATCTGATCGGCGGCTATTTCGAGGCAGCACAGTTCTACTGCGACGTCGAGGGCCATCCCGAGGATCCGCCGCTCAAACGCGCGCTGGCCGAGCTTAAGTTCTTCTCGCGCGAGCTGACGATCCTCGGCAGTTATTACGCCCACCCTTACCGTTCGCGCGGGCGCCCGGACGAAAGCGACTGAGCGGGCGGGCTATTCGCGCGATTGGCGTTTCAAGAAGGCGATGATGTCGGCCCGTTCGGCGGCATCGCCGAGACGAAATCCCATCCGCTGTCCGGGGATCAACGCTTGCGGGTTGGTCAGCCATTTATCGAGCGCCGCCTCGTCCCACACGATCCCGGATTTCTTGAGCGCCGGCGAATAGCTATATCCGGGCGCGCTGCCGGCCTTGCGGCCATAGACGCCGCGATGGGCCGGCCCGACGCGGTTGGCGTCCAGCGAATGGCAGGCGAAGCAGCGCCGCTCGTAGAGGTCTTCGCCGCGCTCGGGATCGCCGGCGGTTGCGACGGTCTGCTGCGCAAATAGCGCGATAGCGAAGGCAAGCGATACGATGCGTGGCATCGGCAAATGAGCTCCGATGAAGCGGACGCCGGGCCGGCGCGACGGGGAAATCGCCGCCGGCCCGGATCCTCCCGCGTGCTTGGCTCAGGCGCCGAACGCCAGGGCCTTAACGGGAAGCTTCTCTCCCAGCGCTTGCGAGAGAACCGTCCAATGCATCGTCTCGTCGGCGACGAGGCGCGCCGCGACTTGCGCCAGCGCGCGGTCGCCGAACGACGGCATGACGCCGATATAAGCGTTGGCGGCGCCGCGCTCGAGCCGGGCGGCAAGGCGCAGTACATCGGTTTGCGACTTGAGCGAGGCGGCGTTGAGTGCCCGTGCGTATTCGTCCTTCGATTTCGCCGCGACCGGCGTGCCGCCGAGCTTGCGGATGGCGCCGATCAGGATCTCGCGGTGCTCTTCGTGATGGTTCTTGAACATCACCGCCACGTCGAGCACCGGTTTCTGCAGCAGGCCGCTTTCGGCGCCGAGCTGATATGCGGTGATGCCTTCGTGCTCGAGCCCGAGCGCCGCGTTCAGGATCGCCGCATCGCTGGCCGCGTTGCTCGCGCCCTGGGCGAGGCTCTCGCAGCCGACGATGAGCGCCACCGCGCTCGCCGAGAGCGTCGCCTTTCCGACGCCGGAAAGAAAGGCGCGGCGCTCGGCAACGAATCCCGATGGCGGTCGAATTATGGCGGAATCGTTCATGACTTCTCCCTTCGTATGGCGGGGTTGATCCGGATGGACGCCTGTCAGGCGGCCT
>DATFES010000115.1:0-5060 GCA_035250945.1 Alphaproteobacteria bacterium
CGGCCGCTGACCGAAATGTCGGTGGTGATGGCGAGCAGCGGAATCGACGATTCGTTGGCCTCGACGACGCCCGGCAGGATGTAGGTGGCGCCGCCGCCGCTTGGGCCCTCGCACACGCCGACCTTGTTCGAGACGCGAGCATAAGCATCGGCCATGTACGCGGCCGAACGCTCGTCGCGCGTCAGTATGTGGCGAATGCCCCCACCGTGCACAGCCAGCGCGTCGTATAGCGGCAGGCTGGTGTCGCCGCACAGGCCAAAAATATGGTCGACGCCGTGGAGTTCGAGCAGCCGCACGAACGCCTCGGCCCCGCTGCGCTGGTTCATGCCTTGGTTCTCCCCCGGCCTGCGGCTTTTGACTGGCGCCGCAACGCTGGTAGCGCGACGCCAAGCGCGTCTCAAGCGAATTTTCCACATGGCCGGGCTGCGACGCGGGTTCCGCGCTTGCGTCCGCGCCGATCACAATCGCGCGATGGCGGGTTGCAATCCTGGTCAGCGATGTCAAAAATCGGTCCGGGGCCGGGTCCGTTGGAGGCGATCATGGAGAAGGGAATGCAAACCACGTCCATCGCCTATGTCGACCTCCTGGATTGGCGTCGTTCGGTCGCCGAGATGTATGCCGCGGTGCGCGCCGACGAAGATCCGGAGCGCGCCTGGGCGGCGTGGCGCGAGCGGCGCGACGCGCTGTTCCGCGATCACCCGCAATCGCCGCTGAGCGAGGCCGCGAAGGCGGCGTTCGAGGGGCTCGATTATTTCGATTACGACCCGTCGCTGCGGCTCGAAGCAGAGCTCATCGCGCTCGATGGGGGGCGGACGGAAAAGCTATATGTCGGCGACGATGGAACGGTGTCCCTGTCGCCCATCGCACGCACGGACGGGTTGCGTTCGCGGCTTGGCGGCGAGCTGACGCTGTACTGGATCGGCGGCTACGGCGGCGGCGTGTTTCTGCCCTTCCTCGACGCCACGTCGGGGGCGACGACATATCCCGGCGGACGTTATCTTCTCGATACGATCAAGGGCGCCGATCTGGGCATCCGCCCGGACCGGCCGGCGGTGCTTGATTTCAATTTCGCCTATAACCCGTCGTGTTCGTATTCCGAGCGCTGGGTTTGCCCGCTATCGCCGGTCGGCAATCGCCTTCCCGAGCCGGTGTGGGCGGGGGAAAAGTCGCCGCTCTGATCTACGGTTGGCTTAACCCCACGGAAATTCGTCCCGCGGCGGTAATGGTCCGTCGCCGCCGAGCGCATCGGCGATGCGCACTCCTTCGTTCCATTTCGCCATCCGCTCGGAGCGCGCGAACGAGCCGACCTTCAGTTGCTTTGCGCCCCAGCCGACGGCGAGGTGAACGATCGTCACATCCTCGCTTTCGCCCGAGCGGGCCGAGACGATGGCGCCCCAGCCGGCGCGTCGCGCAGCGAGGAACGCGGCGTTGGTCTCGCTGAGCGTTCCCGCCTGGTTGGGCTTGATGAGCGCTGCATTGCAAGCCTTCATCTTCGCCGCACGCTCGATCCGCGCCGCGTTGGTGACGAGAAAATCGTCGCCCACGACTTGCACCCGGGGACCGGCAGCCTCGGTGAAGCGCGCCAGGCCGCGCGCATCGTTTTCCGCAAGCGGATCCTCGATCGAGACGATCGGATAGCGCTTGAGCCAGCCAAGGAGAAGTTCGGTTAGCCCATCGCCGTCGATTTCGCGGTCCTCGCGGCTCAAGCGGTAGCGGCCATTGCGGCCAAACTGCGAGGCGGCGATGTCGAGCGATATCGCGACCTGCTCGCGTGGCGCGAAACCGGCGCGCTCGACGGCGCGTAGCAGAGTCTCGATCGCCTGCTCATTGCTGTCGAACGCGGGCCAGAAACCGCCCTCGTCGGCGACGCCGGCGAGGCGGCCGCTATCGGCCATAAGGCGATGCGCCGCGCGATAGACCTCGGCGGTCCATTCGAGCGCCTCGACGAAGCTCGCGGCGCCCACGGGAATGACCATGAAGTCCTGCAAATCGACGCGGCGTGCGGCATGCGCGCCGCCGCCGAAGATCTGGATTTCCGGCAATGGCAGTCGCGAAGCGCGCGAGCCGCCGAAATAGCGCCATAACGGCAGCTCGAGCGCCGCCGCGGCAGCGTGCGCTGCCGCCATCGATACGGCGATCGTCGCATTGGCGCCGAGCCGCGACTTGTCGGGCGTGCCATCGAGATCGATGAGTCGTCGATCGATGCTGTTCTGATCGGCGGCGTCGGCGCCCGATAGGGCGCGCGCGATCTCACCATCGACCGCGGCGAGTGCCCCGCGGACGTCGGCGCCGGCGAGGCGTTCGCCGCCGTCCCGCCGATCGACGGCCTCCCCGCTGCCGGTCGAAGCGCCGGACGGCGCGATCGCCCGCCCGACCGAGCCGCCGACAAGCCGTATCTCAGCTTCAACCGTCGGAAACCCGCGCGAATCCCACACGCGACGCCCCTTGATCCCTGCGATGGCCGTCCGGTTCATCGGCCGATCTCGGCCGCCCAGGCGTCGCGCACTGCCGCCAGGCGGGAAACCGGCGCGGCGAGGAGCGCTCGCGCCACCTGGCGCACGTGATTCTTGTCGTTGTCCTCGGTCAGATACTCGACCGGCGACTTGCCGTCGATGCGGCCAAGAAACAGGCCGGGAAGCAGCCGCGCCGCGCGGCGTTCGAGCTCGGCTGGAGGCTCCCATGCCACTTGGGAGAGGTACGCCTCGGCCAGCGCCACGAAGCAGGCGAGAAAGCCGGATGCGGCGTGCTTCGTCCACAAGCACTTAAGCAGCAGGTGATTGAGGCAAAACGCGATGTCGAAGGCGGGGTCGCCGTACCAGGCGCACTCGGCGTCGAGAAACACCGGACCGCGCGGGCCGAGCATGATGTTCTTCGGGCTGACGTCGCCATGCACCAGGGCGCGCCGCGTCTTTGCCGTCACGGCTACAAGATCGGCGAGCGCCTCGGCGCGGTCGGGATGCCGCCTCGCCGTCGCTTCGAGATAAGGTTCGAGGCGAATGGCGTGAAAGATGCGATCGGTCGCGAACCGCCTGGCGATGTCGTCGCGCCCGGCGGTTCCGGCGTGTATTCGCGCCAACCGTGTTCCGATTTCCTCGGCGACGCCGATATCGGCATTTCCATCGCGAAGCTCGTTCTTCCATAAGCGATGATTCGCCGGATCGAGGAACTTCATCGCGAACAAGCCTGCCTCGGGATCGTGGCCGAACACCTGCGGCGCCGCACCGGGAACGATCACGGCCGCCTCCACCATCCACGCGACTTCGTAAGCGTTGCGCTCGACCGGCGCCTGCCAATCGTCGCGAACCTTGAGCCTGGGCAGCGCCCGCTTGACGCAGAACGCGCCGCGTGGCGTCTCGATCCGCCAGATATCCGACGATACGCCGCCGGTCATCGCGGCGGCATGCGCCGTCTCGCCGCTTCGCAGCAGCCCCATCCGCTCGAGCGCCGCGCGAAGCTCCGCCTCGATGTCGCCAAGGTGACGACGCGGCGGATTTTCGGTTGGCTCGGCTTGCATCGTGGCCGGGCAAGGCTGCCTTGCCGCTCGACGAAATGGCAAGCGCGAAATGCCGCGCCCCTCGCGACAATCTCCGGAACGCGTTTATTCCGCTGCCGCGGTCTGTTTCGCTTTCTCGATGCGAGCGGCGCAGAACTTGAATTCGGGGATCTTGCCGAACGGGTCGAGCGCTGGATTGGTCAGGATGTTGGCCGCCGCTTCGGCATAACAGAAGGGAATGAACAGCATCCCTTCCTGAAGCGCCGCGTCGGCGCGCACCTTGAGCTCGATCGCGCCTCGACGCGTCACCACGCGCGCCATGTCGCCCGGCCGCAATCCGAAGCGGGCGAGATCGCCTGGCGCAAGCATCGCGATCGCCTCGGGCTCGATATGGTCGAGCACGGCGGCGCGGCGCGTCATCGCGCCGGTATGCCAATGCTCAAGCTGGCGGCCGGTCGAAAGCACCATCGGATACTCGGCATCGGGCAGCTCGTCGGGCGGCGTGACCACGGCCGGTACCATCTTTCCGCGCCCGCTCGAAGTGGGAAAACCATCGCCGAAAATGACCGCATCGCCGGGGTCGTCATCGCCTTTGCACGGATATGTCACGACATTCTCGCGCAACAACCGCTCCCACGAAATGCCGGCGATCGACGGCATCACTTGGCGCATCTCGTTGAAGACGTCCTGCGGGTGCGTATAGCGCCAATCGAGGCCGATGCGGCGCGCGATCTCCTGGATGATCCACCAGTCCTGACGGCAATCGCCCGGCAGCGGCAGCGCGGCGCGGCCCATCTGAACCTGCCGGTTGGTGTTGGTGACCGTACCGTCTTTTTCCGGCCACGCCGAGGCCGGGAGCACGACATCGGCATAGAACGCCGTCTCGGTAAGGAAGATGTCCTGCACCACCAAGTGCTCGAGCATGGCGAGCGCCTGGCGGGCGTGGCCGACATCGGGATCCGACATCGCCGGGTTCTCGCCCATGATGTACATGCCCTTGATCTGCCCGGCGTGAACCGCGTCCATGATCTCGACCACGGTCAGCCCCGGCTTAGGATCGAGCTTGGCCTTCCAGAACGTCTCGAATTTGGCGTGGTTGGCGGCGAGTTTCACCGGCTGGTAGTCGGGGTAGACCATCGGGATGAGCCCGGCATCGGAGGCGCCTTGCACGTTGTTCTGGCCGCGCAGCGGGTGGAGCCCGGTTCCCGGACGCCCGACATGGCCGGTGAGCAGCGCCAGCGAGATCAGGCAGCGCGCGTTGTCGGTGCCGTGCGTGTGCTGCGATACGCCCATGCCCCAAAAAATGATCGCCGACTTGGCGCGCGCATAAACCCGTGCGACGGTGCGCAACGTGTCGGCGTCGACGCCGCAGACGGGCGCCATGGCTTCGGGGGTATGGCTTTCGAGGGTCGCCTTCAGCGCTTCAAAACCCTCGGTTTGCGCCGCGACGTACTGGCGGTCGTAGAGCCCTTCCTTGACGATGACATGCATGATGGCGTTGAGCATCGCCACGTCGGAGCCAGGCTTGAATTGCAGCATGTAATCGGCGTGGCGCTTCAACGCCTGG
>DATFES010000121.1:0-3025 GCA_035250945.1 Alphaproteobacteria bacterium
CGCACGGCGATGAACTCGGCCGGTATCGCCCCGGGGGTCCACGTCGCCATGATGGCGTTCATCGGCTCGACGAACGCGAACCATGCGCCGAGGCCGGTCGCCATCAGCAGGGCGCCGACAATCGTGAAATGGAACGACGGACGCCGTCGCCGGGTCAGCGCGCACAGAATCGCCGCGGCCACGATCGCCGAAACGTCGATGACGGCGCCGACAGTACCGAACAGATAGTACAACCCGCCGAAATTCGTCGTCGCCATCCACAACACCGGCTCCCAAGTGAGACGAACCGGCATCTCCATCAGATGGCCGAACGACAGCGCCATGCTCAGGGCGGCCAGCAACAGCGTCAGAAGGCGCCAGAGCAACAGGGGCATCCGGGTCGGCTCCCGCGCCGCCGTCCTACGCCGGCGCGTATGCGCCTTGCACCGCCCGGCGCAACGCGGCGCGCGCGAGCAGACGCGTCGAATCGAGCGTCGGCAGCGGCGAATTCGAATCGTCGATGATCAGCGGAATTTCGGTGCAACCGAGCACGACGGCCTCGCAGTCTGCGTCCTTCATCCGGCCGATCACCCGCTGAAAGCAGGCGACGGCTTCCGGCGTGAAGACGCCGTTGCACAACTCGTCCATGATAAAGCGATTGGTCTCCTCGCGCTCGGCGGGGCTCGGGCGTACGAACGCAAGCCCGCGTGCGGCGAACTTCTCGGGATAGACGTCGCTCTCCACAAGCCAGCGCGTCCCGGTCAAGCCGAGGCGCCGGAAGCCGCGCGCGACGGCCTCCTTGGCGACGATCTCGGCGATGTGCAGCCAGGGCACGGGCGAGCGCGGCTCGACGAAGCTGAGCGCCTGATGGATCGTGTTGTCGGGGCAGATCAGGTAATCGGCGCCGATTTTGGCGAGCTTGCGCGCCGAGGCGAGCATCAGCTCGCCCACACCCTGCCAATCGTCGCGATCGAAGCAGGCCAGATAATCGGCGAGCGAGGGGGTGTGCATCGAAACCTCGGGATGCGCATGCGGCCCGAGGAACTGCGCTCCCTCCATGCAGATGGTCCGGTAGCACAGCGCGGCGCCCTCGGCGGAACAGGCGACGATCCCGATATGCTGGGGCATGGTGGTCGTCCTCGATACCGTGACGCACGGAACCGCGGCGCTCGGCGCCTGCGGCAGGCGGACGCATTATCGCCGAGGCCGGCGTGGGTTTCCACGCCCGCGTGGCGGCGTTGGTTGGTCGTAACTAATCGGCCGGAATGCGCCGCGGCGGGAGCTTGGCTGCTTATCCATGGCGGAACAGCGTTGCCGGGCAGAACAACCTATGGCAGAATCGTGCAAACGTGCGCTCGATCCACAAGTATGTATCCGACGCCCGCGCTCGCGCAAGGCGCCGGAGAAGTCCATGGAACCTGCTGCTGATACCGATCGGCCTGATCGGCATCGGATCGGTTTGGTATCTGTTGGTTCAGGGAAGTTTCGCGGTTCATCGATTGTTTCGCCCCGAGGAGCCCTTCGCCGCGGTGTCGGCGTGGAGGATGATCCTCATGCTTGTTCCGTTGTTGTTTCCCGCCATAAGCATCGGACTCATGCTCGCGAATTTGGCGTCTTGGTGCGTCCCGCCGGCGCGGCGCGCCTACGATCGAGAGGCGGCCGGCGTGCCCGGCGCGAGCTTTCGAGCGTCGCTGGCTGGGCTCGCCAAGCTCACGGCGGTGCTTCTGCCGCTCGCCGAAGCTTTCTCGCTCGTCGGCGCGATCGGTCCTGATTGAGATGCGATCGAACCGGCGCATGAGCTTCGTATGGTGCGGTTTTCCAGACGCGCCTCAGGCGTCGCGCCATTCACGGGAGACCGTGCCGACGCCCGCGAGCTCGAGTTCGTCGAACGTCGACGTTGCGCTCATGAATTGCTGCAGGTGAAAAACGCCTCGACGTTCGGGTCCTTCTAAGATCGAAATCGCGGCGTGCGCCGCGACATGGGCGGTCACGGCGCCTGCGCGTCGTCCGGAGAACCGACTGACCGAGACCCCTGGGCGATCGCGCAATTTGCCGCGCGCCGTCGCGACCGCGACGCACGCATCTGATCCGAAGGAAATGATCGACGACAGCCGAGACGTCAGCCGCATCATGATACTGCTGCGAAAAAATAGATCGCCCAGCATGAAGATGGTGGCGGTCAATAAGCGAGAATCGAAAGCGACGCGCGTCACCGCGTCGATCCCCATGGTTCGTCCAAGAACATGTTGATCGGCGAGATCCATCCAAAAGGCGCGGCGGCGGCCCCAGGCCGGGCCAAAATCGATGATCGCGGATGGCCGTTGGCGCACCGAGAAGATGCGCCGAACGGTCCAATCCGTCGCCGCCCTCCCATGCATATCGCCAAGCCCCAGCAGGAGTCCGATCTCGATGGAATCAACCGTATCCAGCCTCGAGGCGGCATCGGCGGAAAGGAGATTGGTGATCCCGGGCGCGAGACCGACCGATAGCAATGCCGTCGCTGGCAATTCTTCGGGTTTGAGCAGTTCGACCGACCGGAAGAACGAATCGCCGGCGGTGATGTCGACGTAGTGGATCGCATTCGAGAGCGCATAGCGCGCGAAGCCGACATCCTGCTGATCCGCGCAGACGATGACGAGATCGACGCCAGCGCCGATCCTCCTCCAGGTCTCGGGCACGTCGAGGTCGATCGGCCAGACTTCGACACCAAGTTGGGCCGAGAGATGAGCGGCCTTGTCCGGCTGGCGGCTACCTATTATGACCCGCAGATCGCTCCGCTCCGAGAGGATCCGCGCGCACTTGGCGCCAACGGCGCCCGTGCCGCCGATGATAAGGATCGTCGACGTCAATTCGCCGTCCGAGAGTATGATCGGACGCCCGACTCGCAGAGGCAACCGTTCACGCCGAGAATTCGCGCAAGACTTTGCCGGCGCAGGGCGCGTCGGCGCGCAAGCCATCAGCGTCGGCGATCATCTTGCCGTTGACCCACACCCCGTCGAGCCCGACGGCGCTCGTGGTGAGCCGCGGCGCGCCCGCCGGAAGATCG
>DATFES010000122.1:0-6152 GCA_035250945.1 Alphaproteobacteria bacterium
GAGGTCGTAGGACGCGAGCTGGAATCCGGCGCCCAGGCTGTCGAGAGTCTGCATGACTTCGAGACGCTTCTGCGCCGCCGCCGTCAGCAGCCGGTCGTGCGGCATGGTCAGATATGCATACGCGCGGACCTTGGCGCGCCCGACGCGCCCGCGGAGCTGGTAAAGCTGCGCCAAGCCGAACATGTCGGCGCGATGGACGATGATTGTGTTGACTCGCGGAATATCGAGGCCGGATTCGATGATGTTGGTTGAAAGCAGGATGTCATAGGCGCCGTCATAGAAACCGCTCATCACCGATTCGATTTCGCTCGCGCTCAAGCGGCCATGCGCGACGGCGATCTTGCATTCGGGGGCGACCTCGGCGAGGCGCTGGCGGACATGCGGTAAATCCTCGATGCGCGGGCAAACATAGAATGTCTGTCCGCCGCGAAACCGCTCGCGCATGATCGCCTCGCGCAGCACCACGGGGTCATACGGCATCACGAAGGTCCGCACGACCAGCCGGTCGACCGGCGGACTGGCGATGATGCTCATGTCGCGCACGCCGGCGAGCGCCATTTGCAGCGTGCGCGGGATCGGCGTCGCGGTCAGCGTCAGAATGTGGACATTCGCCTTGAGTTGCTTCAGGCGTTCCTTTTGCGCGACGCCGAAATGCTGCTCCTCGTCGACGATCAAGAGGCCGAGGCGCCGAAACGCGATCGACTTGGCGAGCAGCGCCGTCGTGCCGACGACGATATCGACCTTGCCCTCGGCGATGCCGCGCTTAATGTCGGCGGCGGCCCTCGCCGGCACGAGGCGCGACAGCTGTTCGACGCGCAGCGGCAAACCGTCGAAGCGCTCGCGAAACGTGCGAAAGTGCTGACGGCTCAGCAGCGTCGTCGGCACGACGATGGCGACCTGCATGCCGTCCATCGCGGCGATGAACGCGGCGCGCAGCGCAACCTCGGTCTTGCCGAAGCCGACGTCGCCGCAGATGAGCCGGTCCATCGGGCGGCCCGACGCCAGATCGGCGAGCGTATCGTCGATCGCGCGGGCCTGATCGTCGGTTTCAGGATAGGGAAAGCGGGCGCAGAATTCCTCATAGATACCGGTCGGCGGAGAGACCGCATCACCCTCGCGGAGCTGGCGCTCGGCGGCGATCTGGATGAGCTTGCCGGCGATCTCGCTGATCCGCCGCTTGACTCGCGCTTTTCGCGCTTGCCACTGCGCGCCGCCGAGCTTGTCGAGTTGGGCGCCCGCCTCCTCCGATCCATAGCGCGACAGCATGTCGATGTTTTCAACCGGCACAAACAGCTTGTCGCCGCCGTCATAGAGAATGCGCAGGCAGTCATGCGGCGCGCCGGCGACCTCGAGGGCGGTCAGGCCGTCGTAGCGTCCAATACCGTGGTCGACATGCACGACAAGATCGCCCTCCGACAGGGTCGACGCTTCGGTGAGAAAATTTTCCGGCCGCTTCCGACGCCGCGCGGCACGAACCAGGCGATCGCCGAGGATGTCCTGTTCGCTGACGACGCTCAGCGCCGAAGTGACGAATCCGCGCTCGAGCGCCAGTACGGCAAGCGCCACCGAAGCGGGCGGCAACGCCTCGAGTGCTCGGCCGTCGGCGACCGGAGTCGCTCCGGCGACGCCATGGTCGGCGAGCAGCGCCCCCAGCCGCTCGCGCGAGCCGAAGCTATACGAGGCGACCACCACACGCCGTCCCTGCTGCGCTTCGGCGGCAAGATGGTCGCGCACCGCGTCGAAGAGGTTACGGTCGGGTTGGGCGCGGGCGGCGCTGAAGTCGGCGCCGACCTTGCCGCCGGCATCTATGACCGTCGCAGCGGCGCCGCCGATCGCGTCGCGGCCGAAGGGCGAGAACGCAGCGACCGCGCGCGCGCCCAGCAGTGCGCGCCATTCGCCGTCGGCCAGATAGAGGCGATCGGGCGGCAGCGGCTTGTATGTCTCGCCGCTGTCTTTGCGCCGCAACAACGCTTGGCGCGCGTCGTAGAACTCGCGGATCTGCTCGAACCGCGCGGCAACCGCCTCGTCGGCCTGGTGATCGAGCGTGATCGCGGCGTCGGGAAGATAATCGGGTAGCGTCGCGAGTTTCGCGTGGAACAGCGGCATCCAGTGCTCGTAGCCGGGATGCCGGCGTCCGGCGCTGATCGCCGCATAGAGCGGGTCGGCATCCGACACCGCGCCGAATAATTCGCGATAACCGGAGCGGAATCGCGCGACCGCCGAAGCGTCGAGCAAGATTTCGCTTACCGGTTTGAGCGCGAATCGCTCGACGCGTCCGGTCGAGCGCTGATTCATCGGATCGAACGTGCGAATGGCCTCGAGGGTTTCGCCGAACAGATCCAGCCGTAGCGGCTCGCTCGTGCCGGGCGGGAAAAGATCGACGATTCCGCCGCGCAAAGCGAACTCGCCGGGCTCGCGTACGGTGTCGGCGCGGCGGTAGCCGTCGCGCTCAAGGAATTGCAACAAAGCGTCGAGCGCCAACCCCTCGCCGACCGTCGCCTCGAACACCGCGCTGGAGAATGTCGCGGCCACCGGCACGCGCTGCAAGATCGCGTTGATCGTCGTGATCACGAGCAATGCGCCTGTAGCGCCGTTTCCGGGCTTCGCCAGTCGCGCCAGCGTATCGATGCGCCGGCTCACCACCTCGCCGTTGGGTGACACGCGATCGTATGGCAGGCAGTCCCACGCCGGAAACGTCAGGATCGCCGCGTCCGGGTTGAAAAACTGCACTGCCTCGGCAAGCCCGCTCATCCGCGCGTCGTCACGCGCGACGTGGATCAGCCGCTTGTCCGCTGCAACCACTTCGCCAAGGAGGATCGCATCGACGCCGGGCGGCGCGCCGGCGATGTCGATACGATGCCCGTTCTTCAGTGTATTACTAAGTTGTATCAATGTATTACGTTTGATTTTTAAAGTTCCGAAGCAATGTCATGACATCGTGCGCATGAATCGGCGGTACCGCCGCCCGCCCGGTCGCCCAATCGAAAATGTCGGGATCCGCTTCGGCCAACAGCGCCTCATAGCGGTCGAGCTGGTCGGGCGTGAACGCCGGCACGAAACGGCGCGCGAACGGACCGAGGAGCAGGTCGGTTTCCTTCATTCCGGTGTACTGGCTGCGGTGGATCAGCCGCTTGCGGCGGTGCTCCAAGGACTCGCTCATTGGGAAATTCCGTCGGCGTGGGCTATGCATATAAGGCTTTCGTCGCGCAATGTCAGCCGCTCCGGCCGCCGCAATATTCATCTCCCCGATGCGCCCGCAGATCCTGTTTCCCCTCTTTGCGCCGGTGACCGCGCTGCCCGGCCTTGGTCCACGCCTTGGGAAGTTGGTCGAGAAAGTCGCCGGCGCACGGACGGTCGACCTGCTCTGGCATCTGCCAACCGGTCTTGTCGACCGCCGTTTCACGCCCAAGATCGCCGAGGCGCCCGAAGGTCGCGTCGCCACCATCGCCGTTACGGTGGACGCGCACGTCAAGCCCCGCACGCCCCGCCTGCCCTACAAGGTCCGCTGTCGCGATGAAACGGGGTTCCTCCATCTCGTCTTTTTTCACGTCAAGGGCGATTACCTCGATAAGGCGCTGCCGGTGGGCGCGAAGCGCGTCGTCAGCGGGCGCGTCGAACGGTTCCGCGACGAGGTGCAGATGACGCACCCCGATCACATCGCCCCGCCGGAGGAATTCGCGAAACTGGCCGCTGTCGAGCCGGTTTATCGCCTGACCGCCGGTCTGCCCGCCAAGACCCTCGGCCGCGCAATCCGCACGGCGCTGGAGCGGGCGCCAGAGCTCGACGAATGGCTCGACCGCGGACTCCGGACGCGCGAAGGATGGCCGACCTGGCAGGCCGCCATTCGCGCCGCCCACGCGCCCGAGCGCGAGGCCGATTTGCTGCCCGATACGCCGGCGCGTCGTCGGCTGGCGTACGACGAGATGTTGGCGAGCCAATTGGCGCTGGCGCTGGTGCGTGCGCACCAGCGGCGCTTGCCCGGACGCTCGATCGCCGGCGATGGCCGTTTGCGCGCCGAGGCGTTGACGGCACTACCCTTTGATCTTACCGGCGCGCAAAAGACGGCGCTCGCCGAGATCGGCGCCGACATGGCGTCGCCGTCGCGGATGGTCCGCCTGCTGCAAGGCGACGTTGGCAGCGGAAAGACGGTCGTCGCATTGATGGCGATGCTGAACGCCGTGGAAGCCGGCCGTCAGGCGGCGCTCATGGCGCCGACCGAAATACTCGCGCGTCAACACTACGCGACGATCGCGCCATTGGCCGTGGCGGCCGGCGTGCGACTCGTCCTCCTCACCGGCCGCGACAAGGGCAAGGCGCGGACCGACGCCTTGTCCGGATTGGCCGAAGGCCGGATCGCGCTCGCGATCGGAACGCATGCCTTGTTCCAGGAGGACGTCGAATTCAAGGATCTGGCGTTGGTCGTTATCGACGAGCAGCACCGCTTCGGCGTCCACCAGCGGCTTGAACTCGCCGCCAAGGGAGAGACGGTCGACGTCCTTGTCATGACCGCGACGCCGATTCCGCGCACACTGGTGTTATGCGCCTATGGCGACATGGAGGTGTCGCGGCTGACCGAAAAACCGCCGGGACGCCAGCCGGTCGATACGCGCACCATCCCGCTCACCCGCATCGACGAGGTCGTCGACGCCATCGCCCGCCAACTCGACAACGGCGCCAAGGTCTTTTGGATCTGCCCGCTGGTCGAGGAGTCGGAAGCGGTCGATCTGGCGGCGGCGGACGAGCGCCACGCCTTGTTGGCCGAGCGTTTCGGCCGCGAGCGCGTCGGCCTGATCCATGGCCGCATGAAGGGCAACGAAAAGGACGCGGTGATGGCGCGCTTCGCCGGCGGCCAAATGGGCGTGCTCGTCGCGACGACCGTCGTCGAGGTCGGCGTCGACGTTCCCGAGGCGACGGTCATGGTCATCGAGCACGCCGAGCGTTTTGGTTTGGCGCAGCTCCACCAGTTGCGCGGGCGGGTCGGCCGCGGCGGCGCCAAATCGACATGTCTGTTGTTGTACGCCACGCCGCTCACCGAGACCGCAAGGGCGCGGCTGTCGATCATGCGCGAGACCGACGATGGCTTCCGCATCGCCGAGGAGGACCTGCGACTGCGCGGTGCCGGCGAACTGCTCGGGACGCGGCAGAGCGGCATGCCGGAGTTCCGCCTCGCCGATCTTGCCGCCCACGGCGACCTCCTGGCGATAGCGCGCGACGACGCTCGTCTGGTCCTCGAGCGCGACGAACGGCTCGCCGACGCACGCGGCGCGGCGTTGCGGACACTGCTTTATCTTTTCGAGCGCGATGCGGCGGTCAAGCTCGTTCGCTCTGGTTAGGCCGCGAACTCGCGAATTGCCGCCATGAGTCGCGCGCCCGGGATTCAGTTCTGGTGCGGGAACCGGCGCCCAGACGCGGCGTGCGCCATGGCCGAAATGCTCCCGGAGCAGGCTTGGCACATGGCGAGCGCCGCGAAAGTTCGTTGGCTCAGTCGACAGCCGGCGAAGCGATCGTGCCCGGTAGTCGCCCCGCGTCCTTAAGGACGGTTAGCCCCAGAGGCGTCACTCTGACGATCGTCCCGATACCTTCCTGGCGCTGGCATGCAACCAAGCCCCGGTCCACCGCATCTTCCCAAATCGTCAACCTTGGGCATGAGGTGCGCCAAGCCTCCATCACTTCGACGTAGGTTCTTGGCTCGATCGCCACCCACTCGACAAGATCGAGAACAAGTGCGCGCTTTTCCTCGGTCATGGTCGACCCCACGAACACGAAGTGTAAGTTTAGCACGCTTTCGATCTCAGCAGCCAGACTCCGGCGATCGGCTCATGTCAAACCCGAACTTCCAAAATCGGCGCATAGACGACGTCTGGCGTCGGTCCGATCCACGTTCGGTTTGCAGACAGCGTCCGAGCCGCTGACCTGCTATCGACACCGCGGCCTTTGGGCCTGATTCGGGGTTGCAAAATCGCGCCCTGACTCACCGCGCCCTGTGCGGCTTGGAGCGCTTTTGCATCTCGGGGAATTTCGCCGCCGCCGCTTTGACGTCGGCGGGAAAATCGGAGAATTCCTGAACCTGGCGGATCTCGATCACTTCGTTGTCGGACGCGGGACAGCGCGACGCCCATTCGATCGCCTCTTGCTTCGACTTCACCTCGATC
>DATFES010000131.1:0-3670 GCA_035250945.1 Alphaproteobacteria bacterium
ACCGGCGGCGATGCGACCGCAAGGAGCGTCGCGGCACATGGCGGATATCGAGCGCATCGCGGGCATGCCGCCCATCGTCGGCATTATCGGCGGCAGCGGGGTCTACGACATCGACGGTTTGACGGATGTTCGCTGGAAGAGCTTCGATACGCCGTGGGGCAGGCCGTCCGACCAGCTCATGTTCGGCCGGCTCGATGAACAGACGCTTGTCTTCCTGCCGCGCCACGCTCGCGGCCACCGCATTCCGCCCTCCGAGCTCAACTTCCGCGCCAACATCGATGCGCTAAAGCAAGCCGGAGTCGGCGAGATAATCTCGCTTTCGGCGGTCGGCAGTCTGCGCGAGGACTTGCCTCCGGGCACGTTCGTCGTCATCGACCAGTTCATCGATCGCACCTTTGCACGCGCTAAGAGCTTCTTCGGTACCGGCTGCGTGGCGCATGTATCGATGGCCGAGCCGGTCTGCCGTCGGCTGGGCGGCCATCTGATGGCGGCCGGCCAGGCGCTGGGCCTGTCGATCCGACGCGGCGGCACGTACATGGTGATGGAGGGCCCGCAATTTTCCTCGAAGGCCGAATCGAATCTTTATCGCCAATGGGGTTGCGACGTGATCGGCATGACCAACATGCCGGAGGCCAAGCTCGCCCGCGAGGCGGAGATGTGCTACGCGACCGTGGCGATGGTCACCGATTACGATTGCTGGCATCCCGACCACGATCACGTGACGGTGGAAGCGGTGATCAAGGTGCTGCTCGAAAACGCCGCCAAGGCGCGCGCATTGGTGAAAGGCGTAGCGCCGCGTCTCGCCGCGCGGAAAGGCGTGTGCGAAGCGGGCTGCAACGGCGCCCTCGAAGTGGCGTTGATCACGGCGAAGGAAGCGCGCGATCCGGAGCTTGTCGAGAAGCTGCGGACCGTCGCCGGCCGCGTGCTGGCGCGATGAAGAATCTTTGGTCCGACGGCGAAGCCGAAGCAGCGGTGGCGCGCTACGCGCGACAGGGCGTCAACCGCGATCTGGCGCTGCGCGTCTATACGACGCGGCTGTTGGGCGGCGTGCCGGAGCTGGTGCTGCACGGCGGCGGCAACACTTCGGTCAAGACGACGATGCAGGACACGCTCGGCGACGACGTCGAGGTGCTGTGCGTCAAGGGCAGCGGCTGGGACATGGCTATCATCGAGCCGCCGGGTCTGCCGGCGGTCCGGCTCGAGCCGTTGCGCCGTTTGGTCGCGCTCGATGCGCTCAGCGACGAGGACATGGTCAATTTCCAGCGCTGTAACCTGCTCGACAGCGCGGCGCCCAACCCGTCGGTCGAAACCCTGTTCCACGCCTTTCTTCCGCACAAATTCATCGACCACACGCACGCCAATGCGGTGCTCGCGCTGACCGATCAACGCAACGGCCGCGCGCTTGCCGAGGAGACGTTCGACGGCCGCGTGGCGATCCTCGACTACGTCATGCCGGGATTCGCGCTCGCCAAGGACGCCGCCGCGGCGCAAGCGAAGGCGCCGAGGAGCGAGGGCCTGGTGCTGATCAAGCATGGGATCTTCACCTGGGGCGAGACCGCACGCGAGGCTTACGATCGGATGATCGAGCTGGTGACATTGGCCGAGTCGCGATTGGCCAAGAATCGCCGCAACGTCTTCGTTCCGGCGGAGCTTCCGGCGTCTATCGCCCCGCTCGCCGATGTCGCGCCGATCTTGCGTGGACTGGCGTCGATCGCCGAGAACGCGGCCGACGGGGTATATCGGCGTTTCATCTTCGAGCGGCGCGGCAGCCCGGCAATCCTCAACTTCGTCAACGGCGCCGAGTTGGCGCGCTACAGCCAGGACGGTCCGATCACCCCCGATCACGTCATCCGCACGAAATCGCTGCCGCTGATCGTGCCGGCGCCGGCGGCGGGCGATCTTGCCGCGTTCCGCACCGCCGCCGAAGCCGCATTCGCGCGCTACGCCGCGGCGTACAAGCAGTATTTCGAGCGCAACGATGCGCGTTGCGAACCAAAGAAGAAGATGCTCGACACGGCGCCGCGCATCATCCTGGTGCCGGGAATCGGCCTTTTCGCGCTCGGCAAGTCGGCCAAGGATGCCAGAATCGCCGCGGACATCGCCGAAAACGCGGTGGCGACGATCACCGACGCCGAGGCGATCGGCCGCTACGAAAGCATCGGCGAGGCCGATGCGTTCGACGTCGAATACTGGTCGCTCGAGCAGGCCAAGCTCGGCAAGGAGACCGAGAAGCCGCTTGCCCGTCATGTGGCGCTCGTCACCGGCGGAGGGTCCGGCATCGGCGCCGCGACCGCGGCGGCCATCGTCGCCAACGGCGCCGAGATCGTCGTGCTCGATCGCGACGGCGCGGCCGCCGAGGCAGTCGCCAAGAAGCTTGGCGGTCTCGGGCTTGCTTGCGATGTCACTGCGCCCGGCGCCGTCGCCGCCGCGTTCGATCGCGCGGTCGAGCGCTACGGCGGCGTCGACATCGTCGTTTCCAACGCCGGCGCGGCATGGCAGGGCAGGATCGGCGAAGTCGACGACGCGACGCTCCGCGCCAGCTTCGAGTTGAATTTCTTCGCCCATCAAAATGTGGCGCAAAATGCCGTGCGCGTGATGCGGGCGCAGCGCACCGGCGGCTGCCTGCTGTTCAATGTCTCCAAGCAGGCGGTCAATCCGGGAGCGGATTTCGGCCCCTACGGTTTGCCCAAAGCGGCGACGCTGTTCTTATTGCGGCAATATGCGGTCGATTACGGCAAGGACGGCATACGCTCGAACGGCGTCAACGCCGACCGCGTGCGCACCGGATTGCTCACCGACGAAATGATCACCCAGCGATCGAAGGCGCGCGGCGTTTCCGAGCGCGAATACATGGGCGGCAATCTGCTCGGTCGCGAGGTCAAGGCCGAGGACGTGGCGCAAGCCTTCCTGGTGCTGGCGCTCGCCAACAAGACCACGGGAGCGGTGCTTTCGGTCGATGGCGGCAATATCGCCGCCGCAATGCGATAGGGAGCATGGGCCTCATGCTTCGACAAGCGCGGCATATGGAATTCGAGTGCGCCGCGCGCTGAACCTGTCGATCGGCTAACCACCTGCGATGGATCGCGGCATCGACCATCTGGTGCTCGCCGTGCGCGATCTCGAAGCCGCGCGCCGTTTCTATTCGCGACTTGGGTTCACCCTCACGCCGCGGGCGCTCCATCCGTGGGGCACGGCGAACCATCTCGTCCAGCTTGACGGCGCGTTTCTCGAACTGCTCGGAGTGGCGGATGCGGCGAAAATCGCGCCGGCGACGCCGGGGGCGTTCGGGTTCGGGGCGTTCAATCGCGATTTTCTCGTCCGGCGCGAGGGCTTGTCGATGCTGGTGTTCGAGAGCCACGACGCGCGCGCCGATCGCGACGAATTCGCAGCCAAACGGCTGTCGGATTTCGCGGTATTCGATTTCGAGCGCCAGACCCGGCTGCCCGACGGCGGAACGGCGCGCGTCGCCTTCTCGCTCGCCTTCGTCGCCGACTCAAGGATGCCGGAGGCGGCGTTCTTCGTTTGCCAACAGCACGCGCCGCAGCATTTCTGGAAGCCTGAGTATCAACGACATGCGAACGGCGCCCGCGCCATCGCCGAGGTGTTCTTGGTGGCCGACGATCCGCGGTCGCTCGCCGATTTCTTCGCGCGAATGCAGGGCGAGCGCGCC
>DATFES010000133.1:0-20397 GCA_035250945.1 Alphaproteobacteria bacterium
TTGGCCAGGGCCAAAGCAACGGCCTATCGCCGCTGCCGCGTTATGTCAGCCTGCGTTCGGACGAGGTCAACCTGCGCACCGGGCCCGGCGCGCGTTATCCCGTCGAGTGGGTTTTCACGCGCAAGAACCTGCCGGTCGAGGTTCTGGCAGAATTCGAGAACTGGCGGAAAATCCGCGACTGGGAGGGCGCCGAAGGCTGGGTCCACCAGAGCATGCTGTCGAGCCGGCGTTATGCGTTGATCCTGGGCGAGCCGCGGACGCTGCGCCGGCAACCCGAACCCGCGGCGCCGGCAGTGGCGCGCGCCGAGCCCGGCACGCTCGGCCAGGTGCTGGAATGCCGCGATCGCTGGTGTCGGCTCGACGTCGGCGGCTTCAAGGGATGGCTGCCGCGCGCCGAGATGTGGGGCGTTTATCCCAGCGAGACGATGAAGTAGCGCGCGGTCCGCGCTAGGCGAAATCGCCGGCGAGCGCTTCGCGGGTTTCCTCCGGCAAGATCGCCATGTGGCGATAGCGCGGATGGTCGATGCCGAGCGTCACCCGCGCGCCGGGGGTGCGGAATTTCGCGATCAGTTCGGGCGTGAAGTCGAAGTGCACGAAATGCACCGACGACGTCTTGCCGTCCGCCTTGGTGCGCTCCACTTCGGTTTCGGGCCTGGCGGCGATGCGCATTGCGTCGATCTCGACGAACATGCCCGTCTCGATGCCGCCCAGTTCGCCGAGCGTGCGCGCGCGCAGCTCGGCGTCCTCGATCTCGAGCATCACCGTCGCCACCAGCTCGCAGCCCTTGGGCACCAGCGGGTTGTAGGCGCGAAGCTCGTCGTCGATCTGCGATTCGCCGCCCTTTTCGATCAGCAGCATCTCGTGCACTTGATGCCACATGGTCCGATAATTCTCGAAATAGAACGTAGCGATGGGTCCGACATGGACGCGCCGTAGGCGCTTGATCGCCATCATGTCGCGGCGAAGCGCGCGCCGGTCGCGGGCGTACACCGCGAGCGGCAGGAGGTCGCCGCGGCTGAGTTCGGTCTTGATTTCGGGTCGCATCGGCATGGGGCTTACGCCAGCCCATAGGCGCGCGCGAACAGTTCGATCGGATGCTCGCTGCGCTCGACTGCGGGCGCCGCATCGTCGAGCCGGGCCAAGCCTTGAACGATATGCTCGCCGGCAAGCGGACATTCCGATACGAGGCGGGCCTTGCCGTTGCCCGCCACGGCGCGCGCCACGGGCCTGCCGACCTTGAGCGCCGTCTCGAAATTGCGCTTCATCACGCCCCACGAGCCGCCATGGCCCGAGCATCGCTCGACGATCGCCACATCGGTGTCGGGCACGAGGCGCAGCATCTCGGCCGCCTTGGCGCCCATGTTTTGCGCCCGCGCGTGGCACGCGAGATGGACCGACACGCCGCCCTCGAGCGGCTTCAAGCCCGGCGCCAGTCCATGCCGCTTGGCGATGTCGACGACGTATTCGCTGACGTCGAACGTCGCTTCGGCCAGTTTCTTCACCAGCGGATCGTCGGGCACGATGAGAGGCCACTCGAATTTGAGCATCAAGGCGCACGACGGAATCAACGCCACGATGTCCCAGCCGTCATCGATCAAGGGCGACATCGCGCGCGCCACGGCGGCGGCGCTTTCGGCGACCTTGTCGAGCTCGCCATGTTCGAGCTGCGGCATGCCGCAGCACCGTGGGTAGACGACCTGGGTCTCGACGCCGTTCTTGGCCAGTACGGCCCGCGTCGCCATGCCGATCTGGGGATTGTTATAATTGACGAAGCACGTGGCGTAGAGGGCCGCCTTGCGGCCCACCGCCGGCCCCTCGCGGTCGACCGCGATCGGCGCCTGGCGGGCCCGCAAGGCGAACGTCTTGCCGTGGAATTTCGGCAGGCTGGCGCGGCGATCGACGCCGGCGACTTTCTCCAGGAGCGGGCGCGTCAGCCGGTTGTCGGTCGAGGACGCCCAGTTGGCGAGCGGCGCCGCGGCGCCGGCGAGTTTGCCGTTGCGGTCGGTCTTGGTCAGCTCGCGTTCGGCCCACGAAACCTTGCCCTGCCGCGCTTCGAGCGCGCGATAGCGCAACATGAGGTGCGGGAAGTCGAGATTGAATTCGTGCGGCGGGACATACGGACATTTGGTCATGAAGCACATGTCGCAGAGCGTGCAGGCGTCGACGACCGGCTTGAAATCGGCGCTCTTGACCTCCTCGACGAGGCCGTTCGCCGTCGCATCGACGAGGTCGAACAGGCGTGGAAACGAATCGCAAAGGTTGAAGCAGCGCCGGCAGCCATGACAGATATCGAAGACGCGGCGCAGCTCGGCGTCGAGCTTGCCCTCGTCCCAAAAATCGGCATTGCGCCAATCGAGCGGATGCCGCACCGGCGCGTCCAGACTACCTTCGCGCATTTCCGATTTCTGCGAGCTGATTCGTTACCGAAGCGTTCGCCAGCACGTACAGTCCGAGGGTTCGGTCAAGGTACGTTCGTCCTGCACAACGACAACAATCGACATCCTCGTCCTGAGCTTGTCGAAGGACGAGGCGATACCGTCCTCACGCTTCGACAGGCTCAGCGTGAGGACCGTGTCAGGATCGTCCGTGTCGGACGCATATCTTGACGGTTCCTCGCTCTATCCATTGCCGGCAATTTGGCGACCGAACGAGACTATTTGATTTCGTCGAGCGTGCGCTGGAATTTTCCGGCGTGCGACTTCTCGGCCTTGGCGAGCGTCTCGAACCAGTCGGCGATCTCCTCGAAGCCCTCGCCGCGCGCCGCTTTGGCCATGCCCGGGTACATGTCGGTGTACTCGTGCGTCTCGCCGGCGATCGCCGCCTTCAGGTTCTTCCTGGTGTCGCCGATCGGCTCGCCGGTCGCCGGATCGCCGACCTCCTCGAGGAATTCGAGATGGCCGTGGGCGTGTCCGGTCTCGCCTTCCGCCGTCGAGCGGAAAACCGCGGCGACGTCGTTGTAGCCCTCGACGTCGGCTTTCTGGGCGAAATACAGATACCGGCGATTGGCCTGGCTTTCGCCGGCGAACGCCGCCTTGAGATTAGCCTCGGTCTTGGTTCCCTTGAGCTTGGGCATGGGGTCTCCCTTTCGTTGTTGTCTCCGCCAAGGCGTGTCATGGACACGATCGCCCGCATCGCCTAGTCGGAGCCCGTTTGCTCGACTCCCTCCTGAACGCGGCGACGTCGAGCGCGCCGCCGCGCATTGCAGTCATGGTGCATATAGGCTTGCCGCCGAGGCCCTGTCAATAGTCTAGAACAATTCCAGACTACTTTTTAAACGTCAGGATAACCTAGACGACCCGTCGGGTTTAAGGCGGATAATGACGTCGACCCGGGCGATCTCGCTGCCCTCGGGCGCCGACGGGATGTCGGCGACGCGGACCTTCTCGCCGGAAATGTCTTCGAGCCGGCCCGACTCCTCATGGAAAAAATGGTGATGCAGCCTGGTGTTGGTGTCGAAGTACGAGCGGCCCGCCTCGACCACCACCTCGCGCAACAGGCCGCTTTGCGTGAACTGATGGAGCGTGTTGTAGATCGTCGCCAGCGACACATCGATATCGGCGGCGCGCGCTTCGTCGTGGAGCTGTTCGGCGGTGATGTGACGATCGCCATGCTCGAACAACAAGCGCACCAGCGCCAGGCGCTGGCGCGTCGGCCGCAGGCCGGCGGCGCGCAGCCGGTCCAAGGCTTTGGCGAAGGGACGTGGTTGGGTCATCGGCGAAGTTCCATGGCTCAAGCTCGATATAATCACACTTTGGACAAAAATAAACCCCCTGGGTTAGGGGGCTGCCACATACTTTGGAATAAGTTTAAGGTCTCGCTTGGGCTTTGCGGGCGCTCAGTTTCCGGTGATGATGCGGTCGACCAGCTGCTTGACCGTCGGAATGAACCCATTGGCGTAGAACGGGTCCTTGGCGAAACGATAGGCGTTGTGGCCGGCGAACATGAGCTGGTCGTCGACGTCGCTGCCGTGGCTGATGTACTGCAGCGTCTTTTGGATGCAGAACGATCGCGGATCGGCTTTCTTGCCGGTCGTGCCGTCCTCGTTTTGGGCCCAGTTTGAAAACAGGCAGGCCGACAGGCAGCCCATGCAGTTGATCTGATCGGTACGGATCTCGGCCGCCTTCTCCGGCGCGACGAAAATCAGCGTCGAATCGGGGGTGCGCAACGCCTCGGTGAAGCCCTGCGCCACCCACGAATCGGCGCGCCCTTTATCGGCGGCGGTGAGATAGACGATGCGGTGGCGCGCTCCGACGCCGAACGGCGTGTCGTGTTCGCCGATCGGTTCGCTCGAGAAGGCGATCTGACGCTTCGAGCGCTCGTCGAGTTCGTTGAGGAAGGGGTTCTTGACCGCCGAGGAGTAAAAGCCGGTGGGCGAGAAGCGATGGAGGAGAACGTCGCCGTCGTCGAGAGTCATCAATCGCCGCTTCCACGCATCGGAAATCGGGCTTTCGCGAGTCAACAGCGGACGCGTGCCGAACTGGAAGGCGATCGGGCCAACCTCGGGGTTATCGAGAAAGTCGGCCCACTCGCGCAGGAACCACACGCCGCCGGCCATGATGATCGGCGTCGCATCCAGGCCGAACTCGTTCATCTGCCGGCGAAGCGCGAGAATGCGCGGCAGCGCAGGTTCGGGCTTCGTCGGATCTTCGGCGTTGGTGATGCCGTTGTGCCCACCGGCGAGCCACGGATCCTCGTAGACCACGCCGCCGAGGAGATCGCGAAACCGGTGATAGGCCCGCTTCCACAACGCGCGGAAAGCGCGTGCCGAGGAGATGATGGGATAATAATGCACGCCGTATCGCGCACAGATCTCGGCGATGCGGTATGGCATCCCGGCGCCGCACGTGACGCCGTTGATGAGGCCGCGCGCGCCTTCCAGGACCGAATACAAGATGCGTTCGGCGGCCGCCATCTCCCACAAGATGTTCATGTGGATTCGTCCGCGGCCGCTGGCCAGCTCGTAGGCGACCCGCGCCTGCGTCAGCGCGCCCTTGATCGCATAAGCGATCAGCTCCTCGTGGCGTTCGCGGCGCGTGCGGCCGAGATAATCGACCGGGATCAGCCGGCCGGTTTCGTCGCGCGCGTCGGCGTTGACGCCTGAGAACGTGCCGATGCCGCCGGCGGCGGCCCACGCGCCCGAACTCTCGCCGTTCGAAACGGAGATGCCCTTGCCGCCTTCGACGATCGGCAGATATTCGCGTCCGGCAATAACGAGCGGTTTCAACGCGATCACGTGCGCTTTTCCTCGAAAGCCTGTTCATAAGTCCGGACAGGCAGGCCGCGGGCCCGGCCTGCCGCCCCCTGGCCGCAGGCGCCCTGATCGATGGTATTTATAGATTCGCCTCGGCGCTTAGACTAGTCGGACGATGCCGATCGGCTCAGTGCGCGAGCGCCGCCGCAAGATCGCCAGGGTTGTCGGTAATCAGGGCGTCCACGCCCCAGGCGAGCAACTGGCGCGCCCGCGCCGGTTCGTTCACCGTCCATACGAGCAGTGGAAATCCCGCCGCTTTGGACGCGGCGATGTGCGCCTCGGTGAGGGCGCGCCAGCCCGGATGGACGGTCTTGCAGCCGAGCCGGCCCGCGGTTTCGACCCATCCCGGCCGCAGCTTTTCGGCGAGGTATCCCAAGGCGTAGCGCGGGGCCAGATCGCGGACCGCCGTCAGGGCTTCGGCCTTGAAGCTCGACAGCACCGGCGCCGGGCGGCGGTCGGACCAATGCGCGTCGAGCACGGCGATCGTCGCGCGCGCCGTCTCGACCTCGCGGCCCGGGCAGGGCTTGATTTCGAGATTGAAGCCCATATCGAGCCGGGCGAAGAGGTCGAGCGCGTCGACCAATGTCGGCACGCGTTCGCCCCGGAACGCTGGAGCGAACCAGCCGCCGGCGTCGAGCTGCTTGAGCTCGGCGAGCGACTTCGCGCGCACCGCACCGCGCCCGTCAGTCGTGCGTTCGAGCGTCTCGTCGTGGATGACAACCGGCACGCCGTCGGCGGTGAGCTTGACGTCGAACTCGACCCATGTCGCCCCCTCTTCGCGCGCGCACGCGAACGCCGCCAGCGTGTTCTCGGGCGCGTTCGCCTTGGCGCCGCGATGGGCGATGAGACGGGGGATCGCCAGGTTGCTCGTCGACATGATCGATATGGAAATTCCCGCGCTCTCGGCCTTCGACACGCTCGGGCGAGGGCAAGAGCGAGCGGCGGAAGATGCGCCCCGCCTCGCCCTGAGCTTGTCGCAGGGCGAGGCCGGGTCTTCGGCCTTCTACTGCGCCGCCTTGGCTTCGCGCGGACGCTCGAACTGCTCCGAGAGGTCCTTGCCGGTCTGCTGGTCGACGCGCTTCATCGACAGCTTGACCTTGCCCCGCTCGTCGAAGCCGATCAGCTTAACCTTGACGGTGTCGCCGAGCTTGACGACGTCGCCCACTTTGCCGACGCGCTGCGGCGCGAGTTCGGAGATATGGACCAAGCCGTCCTTCGAGCCGAGGAAGTTCACGAAGGCGCCGAAATCCATGATCTTCACCACCTTTCCGGCGTAAATCGCGCCGATCTCCGGTTCGGCGACGATGCCCCGGATCCAGTCGATGGCGCGCTGGCTCGCCTCGGCGTCGACGGCGGCGACCTTGATCGTGCCGTCGTCTTCGATGTCGATCTTGGTGCCGGTCACCTCGCAGATCTCGCGGATCACTTTGCCGCCGGTGCCGATCACCTCGCGGATCTTGTCCTTGGGAATGCTGAACGTGGTGATGCGCGGCGCGTTCTTGCTCACCTCTTGGCGCGGCCGGGCAAGTCCCTGGGCCATCTCGTTCAAGATGTGCAAGCGGCCCTCTTTCGCCTGCGCAAGCGCGGTCTGCATGATCGATTCGGTGATCGAGGTGATCTTGATGTCCATCTGCAGCGAGGTCACGCCGCTCGCCGTGCCGGCGACCTTGAAGTCCATGTCGCCGAGATGATCCTCGTCGCCAAGGATGTCCGAGAGAACCGCGACGCCGTCGTCCTCCTTGATCAATCCCATGGCGATGCCGGCGACCGGCCGCGCCAATGGCACGCCGGCGTCCATCAGCGCCAGCGAGCTGCCGCAGACGGTCGCCATCGACGACGAGCCGTTCGACTCGGTGATCTCCGAGACGACCCGGATGGTGTAGGGGAACTGTTCCTTCGCCGGCATCAGCGGACGCACGGCGCGCCATGCGAGCTTGCCGTGGCCGATCTCGCGCCGTCCGGGCGATCCAAGGCGCTTGGCCTCGCCCACCGAGTAGGGTGGGAAATTGTAATGCAGCATGAAGTGCTCGCGGTACTCGCCGTCGAGCGCGTCGACGATCTGCTCGTCCTCGCCGGTGCCGAGCGTGGCGACGACGAGGGCCTGCGTTTCGCCGCGGGTGAACAGCGCCGAACCGTGGGCGCGCGGCAGCACGCCGACCTCCGAGACGATGGGCCGCACGGTCCGAGTGTCGCGCCCGTCGATGCGTCGGCCGGTGCGCAGGATATTGGAGCGGACGATCTCGCTCTCCAGATCCTTGAAGACGTCCGGCGCCACGGCGAGTTCGGCGGCCTCCTCGCCCGCTAGCGCCATCGCCTTCGTCTTCACCTGGGCGATTTTTTCGTGGCGGCTCTGCTTGACCGTCTCGGTGTAGGCCGCGGCGAGCTCGTCGCGGATCGCCGCGAACTTCGCCTTGACGGCGGCGCGCTCGGCCGGGATCTCCGGCATCGGCCACGGCTCCTTGGCGCATTGCTCGGCGAACTCGACGATCGCCTGGATGACCGCCTGGAATTCGCGGTGGCCGTACATGACGGCGCCCAGCATGACCTCCTCGGAGAGCTCCTTGGCCTCCGATTCGACCATCAGCACGCCTTCCTGGGTGCCGGCGACGACGAGGTCCAGCTCGGAGAGCGACATCTCGTCGATCTGCGGATTGAGTTTGTACTCGCCGCCGATATAGCCGACGCGGCAGCCGCCGATCGGCCCGAGGAAGGGAATGCCCGAAATGGTGAGGGCGGCGGACGCGCCGATCATCGCCACGATGTCGGGATCGTTCTCGAGATCGTGCGAGAGCACGGTGCAGATGATCTGCGTTTCGTTGCGGAACCCGTCGACGAAAAGCGGCCGGATCGGCCGGTCGATCAGCCGCGAGGTGAGCACCTCTTTCTCCGACGGACGCCCCTCGCGCTTGAAGAACCCGCCGGGGATCTTGCCGGCGGCGAAGGTCTTTTCTTGGTAGTGAACGGTGAGCGGGAAAAAATCGAAATTTGGATTTCGCGTCCGGGCGCCGACGACGGTGCAAAGGACGACGGTGTCGCCGTAGCGCGCTACGACCGCGCCATCGGCCTGACGCGCCAGCTTGCCGGTTTCGAGGACGAGCTTGCGCCCGCCCCAGACGATTTCCTTGCGGGTGGGATTGAACATCTTAATTCCTTCCTTCCACGTACGTCGCCGCTTCCGCCCTCGGAAGCGGCGTTGGCGCGGCGACCCGCCCGGATGGCGGATCCGATACCCGCGCCGCCACAGTCGTTACGGACAACAGACTGGCCAGCGACAAACAGACGATCGGAGGTCTGGACCGGAGGCGAGTACGTCCAACGCCGCCGGCGTGAAAAAAAATCGCCCGCGCGGCTGTCGTCTCCGATCCGCGTGGCGCGAAGGCGTGGCAAAACCCCGCTGCGAGCCCGGCGCGGGCGAACGATATTCGCGCGCGAGGCGGCGAGAGCGCGGGCAATTCGGTGAATCCGGTGTCCGAACGAAGCGTCAGCGACGCAACTCGAGCCGCTCGATCAGGCGCTCATAGCGCCCGGAGTCGTTCTTCTTGAGATACTCGAGCAGGCGGCGGCGCTTGCCGACCATCATCAGCAAACCGCGGCGCGAATGGAAATCCTTGTTGTGCGTCGAAAGATGGTCGGTGAGATTCTTGATGCGCTCGGAAAGAACCGCGACCTGCACTTCGGGCGACCCGGTGTCGCCGTCCTTGGTCGAATACTCCTTCACCAGCGCCGTCTTGCGCTCCGCCGAAATCGACATCGAACACTCCTTCCCGCATCCGTTCGTTCGGCGCCGGGACAAGCGACCCGCGGCGCTAGAGGTTTAAGACGCGCAGCGGCCGAAGGCGTTCGCCATCGAAGCGGGTCAACGCAACGAGCCGCCCGTGATGGGTGGCCGAAACCACCTGTCCCGGACGAAGCGCGCGCGCGTCGTCCCTGTCCGCTGCGCTTGCGACCCGCACGGCCTGCCCCTGACGGAGCAAGCGGCCTTCGGCCTCGGTCACGGCCAGCGCCGGGATGTCGTCCAGCGCGGTCTCGACCGCCCGCAGATGCGCAAAACGGGCCGGACTATGCCTTAGCTGGTCGAGTTTATCCAGCCCAATCGCCGCCGCTTCGGTGAAGTTGCCGACCGCCAGGCGGCGCAATTCGGCGACATGGCCAAGCGTCCCAAGCGCCTGCGCCAGATCGCGCGCCAGGCTGCGAACATAGGTTCCTTTGCTGCACTGCACAATAAAGACCGCGTGGTCGGGGTCGGGCATCGCCTCGAGATCGAAGCGCTCGATTGTCACCGTTCTCGGTTTCATTTCAACAGTTTCGCCCGACCGGGCGCGGGCGTAGGCGGGGCGGCCGGCAATCTTGATGGCCGAGAAGACGGGTGGGACTTGGGCAATCTCGCCACGAAAGCGGGGGAGTGCCGCGCGAATCTCGATCTCGCTCGGCCGCCGCTGGCTACGGGCAACGATCTCGCCCTCGGCATCGTCGCTCGTCCGCGTTTCGCCCCAGCGGATCGTGAAGCGATAGCGCTTGGCGCGCTCGGCGACGAACTGAACCGTCTTGGTCGCCTCGCCGAGCGCGATCGGCAATACGCCGGTTGCAAGCGGGTCGAGGGTGCCGGCGTGGCCGGCCTTGGCGGCGCCAAAATCGCGCCGCACCCGCGCCATCGCCTGGGTTGACGACAGCCCCTTGGGCTTGTCGAGAATGACCCAGCCGTCGATCTTCTCGCCCTTGGCTTTGCGCGCCACTTCGGCCCGCGTCTCAGTCGCGTTCGTCGTCGGACGAGGCGGAGTCGCGCTCGAGATCGCGGCGCACCTCGGGCCGGCGGAGCGTTGCGTCGATGCGGCTGGCGTAGTCGAACGACATATCGGGAGCGAAGACGATCTCCGGCGCGCGCCGGAGATTGATCGCACGGGCGACCTCGCCGCGCAGGAACGGCGCCGCGCGCGTCAGCGCCTTGACGACGGGTTCGACCGCGCCGCCGCCGAGGGGAAGCACGAAGGCGGTGGCGTGGCGAAGGTCGGCGCTGACTCGGACCTCGCTTACCGTGATCGCCACGCCGCGCAGCTCGCGATCGCGCAATTCGCCGCGGCCGATGACCGCCGCCAGCGCATGACGGATCTCCTCCCCGACGCGGAGCTGGCGGGGCGAGCGCGGTCCGGGCGCGATCTTTGGACGCGAGCGCGCCATCGTCTAGCCAGGCGTCGCGCCGCGACTCACAGCGCGCGGGCGACCTCTTCGACCTCGAAACACTCGATGACGTCGCCGACCTGGATGTCCTGGTAGTTCTCGAACGCCATGCCGCATTCGTAGCCTTCCTGGACCTCGCGCACTTCGTCCTTGAAGCGCCGCAGCGTCTTCAGCGTCCCTTCGTGGATGACGACGTTGTCGCGCAGCAGCCGCACTTTGGCGCCGCGCCTCACCGCGCCCTCGGTCACCCGGCAGCCGGCGACCTTGCCCGCCTTGGAGACGGTGAACACCTCGCGGATCTCGGCGTTGCCGAGGAATTTCTCCTTGAGCGTCGGCGCCAGCATGCCCGAGAGCGCCGCCTTCAAGTCGTCGATGATGTCGTAAATGATCGAATAGTAGCGGATCTCGACGCCATCGCGCCGCGCCACTTCGCGCGCCTGCGGGTTGGCGCGCACATTGAACCCTATGATGATGCCGCCCGACGCCTTGGCCAGGACCACGTCGCCCTCGGTGATGCCGCCGACCGCGCCATGGAGCACGCGCACCTTGACCTCCGGCGTCGACAGCCGGGCAACCGCATTCTCGATCGCCTCGAGCGAGCCCTGGACATCGGTCTTGACGACGACGCCGAATTCCTTCGCCTCGCCCTCGGCGATACGCGAGAACATTTGCTCGAGCGTGCCGCGCCCGCCCGCCGCCGCCACGCGCGCATCGCGCGCCTTGCGCTGACGAAAGGCGACGATCTCGCGCGCACGAGCTTCGCTCTCGACCACCGAGAAATCGTCGCCGGCGCCGGGCGTTCCGTTGAGGCCCAGCACCTCGACCGGCGCCGAGGGCCCGGCCGCGCCGACCTCGCGGCCCTTGTCGTCGTACAGCACGCGAACTTTGCCCCATTCGCCGCCGGCGACGAAAATGTCGCCCTGGCGCAACGTGCCCTTCTGGACAAGCACCGTGGCGACCGACCCGCGGCCGCGTTCGAGCTTGGCTTCGATCACTACTCCTTGCGCCGGACGATCGGGATTGGCGCTGAGGTCGAGCAGCTCGGATTGCAGCAAGATCGCCTCCTCGAGCCTGTCGAGGTTGATCTTCTTGAGCGCCGACACTTCGACTGCGAGCACGTCGCCGCCCATCCCCTCGAGCGCGACGTCGTATTGCAGCAATTCCCGGCGCACGCGTTCGGCGTTGGCATCGGGTTTGTCGATCTTGTTGATCGCCACAACCATCGGCACGTTCGCCGCCTTGGCGTGGTTGATCGCCTCGATCGTCTGCGGTTGGATGCCGTCGTCGGCCGCGACCACCAGGACGACGATGTCGGTGACCGAGGCGCCGCGCGCGCGCATCGCCGTGAACGCCTCGTGGCCGGGAGTGTCGAGGAAGGTGATCTGGCGGCCCGATTTGAGCCGCACCTGATAGGCGCCTATGTGCTGCGTTATGCCGCCTGCCTCGTGCTTGGCGACGTCGGTCTCGCGCAATGCGTCGAGGAGCGAGGTCTTGCCGTGGTCGACATGGCCCATGATGGTGACCACCGGCGCTCGCGGCTTGAGTTGCTCGGCCACGTCGTCGCCGCCCTTGAGGCCGATCTCGACGTCGGCCTCGGCGACGCGCTTGACGCGATGGCCGAATTCGCCGACCGCCAGCTCGGCGGTATCGGCGTCTATGTTCTGGTTGATCGTCACCATGACGCCCATTTTCATCAGCGCCTTGATGACGTCGCCCGAGCGCTCGGCCATGCGGTTGGCGAGCTCCTGCACGGTGATGGCCTCGGGAATGACGACATCGCGAACCACCTTCGCCGCCGGTCCCTGCTGCATCGCCAGACGCTGGCGCTCCTTCTCGCGGGCGCGCCGCATGGCGGCCAGCGAGCGCACCCGGATCGTCTCGTCGTCGGAAAGCGCCTGGGTGACGGTGAGCTTGCCAGCCCGCCGGCGCGGCTCGTCGCGCCGCCCGGCCGGCGTGGGCTTGCGCAGTTCGGGCCGCAGGCCCGGCCGACGCACACGCGGGGCCTCTTCCTCTTCTTCGGCGACGGTCGCGCCGGCCGGCTTGCCCGCCGCCTCGGCGGCCTTGCGTCGCTTCGCCTCTTCCTCGGCCAGCCGCAGGGTCTCCTCTTCGGCCCGCTTCTTCGCTTCCTCCTCGATTTTGCGGCGCGATTCTTCGTCGGCCTTGCGCCGCACCTCATCTTCGGCCTTGCGCCGAATTTCGTCTTCAGCCTGGCGGCGGATGTCTTCTTGGATTCGGCGCGCCTCGGCGTCGCCGCGGCGTTTCGCCTCGACATCGGCGCGCAGCGCGTCTTGGATCGCGCGTTGGCGCTGTGCGCGCTCCTCGGCGGTGAGCGCCTTGAGGACCGCCGGTTTCGCCTTGAGCTCGGCGGCCGCCTGGGCGGCGGAGGTTTGCGACGCGCCGCCTCCTCCCGGATGCGCCTCGCCCGATTTGGCCGGCGACGGCGTCGCGAAGGTTCGTTTCTTGCGGACCTCGACTTGAACCGTCTTCGTGCGGCCGTGCGGGAAGCTTTGGCGCACCTGCCCGGTTTCGACCGATTTCAACTCAAGCCGTCCGGGCTTGGCGAGGCCAAGTCGCTTTTTTGCGGTTTCGTGCTCGTTCTCGTTCGTCATCGTCGGTCCAGGTCTCGCTCGTCATTACGTCGTCATTGCCGTGGTTACGTCGTCGCCATGCGGCGCCGCCGCACGAAACCCGGCGAGCCGCTCGGTTTCGCGGCGGAGCGCATCGCCGATCGGGCCGCGCGCGATCGCCACGTGAACCGCTTGCGGACGCCCGAACGGCTCGCCAAGCTCGGCCGCCGTGAGCGTCGCGCTCGTCGGCGTCGTCCGCGCCGCTTCCCTCGCCGTGCGTCGCGCGTGCACGGCGGCGTCGGCGGCGATCAGCAGCAAACCGGCGCGTCCTTGCGTCAGCAGAACGCGCGCCTTCTCGTATCCCGCCACCGCCCCACCGCCCCGCCGGGCAAGCCCGATGAGCGCGACGATGCGACGGACAAGCAGCCGCTCCACCCGCTGATCGAGGTCGGAAGCGACCGTGACCGGCGCCCGCGCGGCGCGCGCGAAGAGCCGCCGGCTCACGGCGGCGGCCACTATATCCCGCCGCGCGCCGAGCCACAAACCGCGCCCAGGCAGCCGCTCCTCGATGTCGGGCACGACTTCGCCGGTCCCGCCCGGGACCGATGACGGCGCGACAACGAAGCGCAGCAATCCTTCTTTCGGCTGGCTCTCGCCGGTGACCAAGCAGCGCCGCAGCGGCGCGCCGAACCCGGAATCCGCCGGCATGGGCGCGTAGCGCAAAGGGCGGGTATGGGCGACCGTCGAATTCACGCCGATTTATGCTCCTCGGCCGGCGCCGGCTCGTCGGCGAACCAGTGCGCGCGCGCCGCCATGATGATCGCATTCGCCGCCGCTTCGTCGAGCGCGTCCTTGCCGACGATCTCGATCAACTCGTCGCTGGCGAGATCGGCCAAATCGTCGAGCGTCTTGACGTTTTTTTCGCCGAGCTTGACCAGCATCGCCGGGTTCAATCCGTCGACCGCCGCCAGTTCGTCGCTGACGCCGAGCTCGTGATAGCGCTGGGTTTGCTTCTCCGCTTCGGCCTCGAGCCAGGACTGGGCGCGCGTCTTGAGCTCGCTGGCGACCGTTTCATCGAATCCCTCGATCGAGGCCAATTCCTCGACCGGCACCAGCGCCACATCCTCGACCTTGATGAAGCCCTCGGTGACCAGCAGGCCGGCGATCACGTCGTCGACGTCGAGCGCCTCGACGAACAGCGCCGAGCGCGATTTGAACTCGTCCTGGCGGCGTTCCGATTCCTCGGCCTCGGTCAGGATATCGATGGCCCAGCCGGTGAGCATCGAGGCGAGCCGCACGTTCTGTCCGCGTCGGCCGATAGCGAGGGAAAGCTGGTCGTCGGGCACGACGACTTCGATGCGGCGCGCCTCCTCGTCGAGCACCACCTTGGTGACCTCGGCCGGGGCGAGCGCATTGACCACGAATGTCGCCGGATCGGGCGACCACGGAATGATGTCGATCTTCTCGCCCTGCAGCTCGGCGACCACCGCTTGGACGCGGCTGCCGCGCATGCCGACGCACGCGCCCACCGGATCGATGCTCGAATCGTTCGACAACACGGCGATCTTGGCCCGGCTGCCGGCATCGCGCGCCACCGCCTTGATCTCGATGATTCCGTCGTAGATCTCGGGAACCTCCTGGGCGAACAGCTTGGCCATGAATTGCGGATGGGTGCGCGACAGGAAGATCTGCGGTCCGCGCGTCTCCTCGCGCACATCGTAGATATAGGCGCGAACGCGATCCGACGTTTTGAACGCTTCGCGCGGGATGCACTCGTCGCGGCGCAAGATCGCCTCGGCGCGGCCGAGGTCGACGGTGACGTTGCCGAATTCGACGCGTTTGACCAGGCCGTTGACGATCTCGCCGACGCGGTCCTTGTATTCGTTGTATTGGCGCTTGCGTTCCGCCTCGCGCACCCGCTGCACGATGACCTGCTTGGCGGTCTGCGCGGCGATGCGGCCGAAATCGATCGGCGGCAGCGGATCGGTGATGAAGTCGCCGACTTGAGCGTCGGGATTTTTCGCCTGAGCCTCGAGGAGGCTGATTTGCGTCGCTTCGTTGTCGACAGGATCGGCCACCTGGCGGTAGCGCAAAAGTTGAATCTCGCCGGTATCGCGGTCGATTTGGGCGCGGATGTCGTGCTCGTGGCCGTATTTCGCGCGACCCGCCTTCTGGATCGCCTGCTCCATCGCCTCGAGCACTTCTTCGCGCTCGATGCCTTTCTCGCGCGCCACGGTGTCGGCGACTTGCAGCATCTCGATGCGGTTATGTGCGGTTGCCCGTTCTGCCATGATCGGTTCCTCTGGACTTCAAGGAGCGCGGTTCCTGCGGCTCGGCTCCATGCCTCTCTTCGTTTGCGTCGTGGTTCAGTGCCGCGTCAGGGCGCCTTTGGCGGCGGCGATCAACTCGTCGGTGAGCACGAGCTTGGCGCGCGCCACGCCCGACAGCGGCAATTCAACCTCGCCCTCGTCGATCGTCATCGTGACGCTGGCTTCGCTGGCGGCGACGATCGAGCCGGTGAAGCGGCGGCGGCCGCCAAACGGCGCCTTCATCTCGACCCGCGCCACGTGCCCGGCGAAGCGCGCGAAGTCCGCCGGTCGCACCAGCGGCCGATCGATCCCGGGCGAGCTCACCTCGAGGGTGTAGGGCCCGGCGATCGGGTCCTCGACGTCGAGCTTGGCCGACAGCGCGCGGCTGATCTCGGCGCAATCCTCGACCGTCATGGGCCGTCCATCGCGCCGTTCGGCCATCACCTGCAACTGCGGGCGATGCCGTCCCGAGACGACGACGCGGACCAACTCGTAGCCCATCGCGTTCAAGGTGGGCTCGATCAACTCCTCGAAGCGCCGCTCGCGTTCCATAGGCCCGGCTTATGCAGTTGTGCCGACCGATGGCCGAGGGACCCTTCGCCAACAAAAAAGTGGGCCGTTTGGCCCACTTTTTTTGTTGCCGATCGCATCGGCCAATTCGGTTATTTCGGCCGGCACTATACCTCCCCGGAACCGGAAGGCAAGCCCTTTTGGGAGCCGCTCGCCGCGTCTCGCGGCAGGCGAACGAAGCATAAATAAACGCATATCCGACCGGCGGCGCGCGCCTTTTGCTCATAGCGCGTAGCGTGCGCTTCCTCCGGCGGAGTCCGCCAATCATGCGGACCGCGCGCCGTCCAGCGAAACTCCGGCCGGGCCGCCAAGCGCTCCAGAATCCAGACGAGGTACTCGGCGTGGTCCGTGGCGAGAACGAGTTCCGAGCCCGGCGCCATGACGCGCGCCAGAAGGTCGAGAAAATCGTCTTGGATGATCCGCCGCTTGTGGTGGCGCGCCTTGGGCCAGGGATCGGGAAAAAGGATGAAGGCGCGTTCGACCGACGCCGCCGGCAGGCGCGGCAGCAAGAGACGCGCATCCTCGGTCCAAACGCGAATATTGCTCAATGCATTGGCCTGCACGGCGGCGAGCAATGCGGCGATCCCATTGAGGAACGGCTCGCAGCCGATGAAGCCGATCTCGCGATGGCGCATCGCCTGCCGGACGAGGTGCTCGCCCGCGCCAAATCCGATTTCGAGCCACAGCGCCCGGGGTCGCGAGGAAAACAGCGTCGCGACATCGAGCGCCGCATCATCGCCGGGATCGAGCGCCACACGCGGCAATAGTTCGGCGAGCAGCCGCTTCTGGCCGGCGCGCAGCCTGCGGCCGCGCCGTCTGCCGTAGGAGCGAACCGGGCGCGGGCGCCGATCGGTCATCGATGCGCGGCGATCGGTGCGACGAGGTTGGGCGGCGCGAAACGCCCGCCTCGATCGCGCGGGCGAAACTCAGGCCAAGGCCGATTTAAGCTGCGGCACGAGGTCGGTCTTCTCCCATGAGAACCCGCCGTCCTTCTCCGGCGCGCGGCCGAAATGACCATAGGACGAAGTGCGGGCGTAGATGGGTTTATTGAGCTCAAGATGCTCGCGTATGCCGCGCGGACTCAAATCGATGAGCTGTTGCAGCGTCTTCGACAGTTTGGCCTCGTCGACCCGGCCGGTGCCCTGGGTGTCGACGTAGACCGACAGCGGCCGCGAGACGCCGATGGCGTACGAGAGTTGGATGACGCAACGTCCGGCAAGGCCGGCGGCGACGACGTTCTTGGCGAGATAGCGCGCCGCATAAGCGGCCGAGCGATCGACTTTGGTCGGATCCTTGCCCGAAAAGGCGCCGCCGCCGTGGGGTGCCGCGCCGCCATAAGTGTCGACGATGATCTTGCGCCCGGTGAGGCCGGCGTCGCCGTCGGGCCCGCCGATGACGAAGCGGCCGGTCGGATTGACGTAAAAATGCTCCTCGTCGCACATCCAGCCTTCGGGAAGCGTCCGCAAGACGTACGGCCGCACGATTTCGCGCACCGTATCTTGATCGATTTTATCGCTGTGCTGCGTGGAGACGACGATCGCCGTGGCCCCGACCGGCTTGCCGTCGACATATCGCAGCGTAACCTGGCTCTTGGCGTCGGGCCCGAAGTTCTTTTCCTTGCCGCTATGGCGCGCCTCGGACATGGCGCGGAGAATGTTGTGCGCGAACTGGATCGGCGCCGGCATCAACTCGGGCGTTTCGTTGCACGCATAGCCGAACATGATCCCTTGGTCGCCCGCACCTTCGTCCTTGTTGCCTTTGGCGTCGACGCCTACGGCGATATCGGCCGATTGGCCATGCAGCAGAACGGTGACCTTGGCCGTTTTCCAGTGAAATCCCTTTTGTTCGTAGCCGATCTCCTTGACCGCGCGCCGGGCGATTTTCTCGATGCGGTCGACCTTCACCTTGCCCGATCTGTCGACCAAGGCGCGCGGTCCGCGCACCTCGCCGGCGATGACGATGCGGTTCGTGGTGACCAGCGTCTCGCAAGCGACGCGCGAAAAAGGATCGGCGTCGAGAAAGGCGTCGACGACCGAATCGGAAATGCGATCGCAGACCTTGTCGGGATGGCCTTCGGACACCGATTCGCTGGTGAACACGAAATCGCCTTTGCGCACGAGGTTGCCTCCAAGATTACGAACCGGCGGAAGATGCCGCGCGCGACCCACGGCCGGACCGCCACGTCATCGGACCATCGAACCCGAACGGCGGCGGCGGGCGATTATTCCGTCTTTGCACCGATTTTCGCGGCTCCCCCGATCATTGCCGGCGCGGCGAGCGACCTCAGAAAGCCGGCGTCGGATCTATCGCCTAGAATTCGGCAACGCCAAACCGGGTCCAACGGCGCCGCTGGGCGCGACAGCGCGCTCTTGTGGCAAGCTTTCCCCAACCCGTCAACTGGGATGTGATTTTAGGCGGCGCCGGGGCTAGCGGGCGGCGCGCGCGGCGCGTGCTTCGATTGCCAACGCCTTGGTCATTTCGAACAACCGCCGGCGCACCTTGGGATCGACGATGCGGTAATAAGCTCGCACCAGCTCCAATGTTTCGCGCTTGCTCATCGGATCGACCTCGTAGGGCATATCGGTCTCCTCGGCGACCCCCGAGTCGCGCGCGCGTCCCCTCGCCGCTATTCCAGCGTCGATGTCCTCGAAGAAATAACCCACCGGCACGTCGAGAATGCAGGCCATCTCGAACAAGCGCGACGCGCCGACGCGGTTGGCGCCGCGCTCGTATTTCTGTACCTGCTGAAACGTCAGGCCGAGCGCTTGACCGAGTTTTTCCTGGCTCATGCCGAGCAAAGTCCGACGCTGGCGCACGCGCTGGCCGACATGGATGTCGATGGGATTGGGATGGCCGCCCGTGGCGCGTCCGCGCCCGCGATGGCGAAGTGTACTCGGCATGGTGCCCGTTCTCCTAAGCGTCGAGGACCGATCGGCGGCGCGTCTTGACTTCCCTCGAGCCCGGTCGCACCACGACCGCGGAGGTTTAGGGCATACAACCGTAGTCGGTCAATATACGTTCACGGCAACCAGGAGAAGAACCGTGTTTTTGGCTCAGACGACCCGGCGCAGCGCCCAGGCGAGACCAAGCGCGATCAGTGCGAGTGCCGCCAGCGACATATCTCCATACCGCGCATACGGTGTCGGCGCCAGCGCCGCGGGCAACGCGGCGTCGAGTACGCCGCGACGACCGAGCGCAAGGTGCGCGGTAACGCGGCCATACGCGTCGATGACGCCGGAAATTCCGTTATTGGCGGCGCGCACCACCGGAAGCCCTTCCTCGACGGCGCGAAAGCGCGCGCTGGCGAAATGCTGATGCGGCCCCGCGGTAATCCCGAACCACGCATCGTTGGTCAGGTTGACCAGCCAGCCGGGCCGCTTGGCCGGGGCGACGACTTCGCCAGGAAAGATGACTTCGTAGCAAATCAGCGGGCTGGCTGACGGAAGACCCGGAAGGTCGAGCGTGGCCGGCCCGGGCCCGGCGGTGAAATCGATGGCGCCGGCGGTGATTTTTTCGACGCCGAGCGGGGTCAAGTAGCGGCGCAGCGGAACGTACTCGCCGAAGGGCACGAGATGAAACTTGTCATAGCTCGCGACCAGCGCGCCGGCGCCGTCGATGGCGTGCACGCTGTTCCATACGCGAACGCCCCGTGCGGCATCGTTGGCGACGCGGAGCGCCCCGGTGATGGTGAGTCCGCCCCTCGGCGTCACCGCGGCGATGGCGAGCCGAACGCGCGCGTCGTTGTCGAGCGCGAAAGGAACCGCCGATTCCGGCCATACGAGATGCGTGCGGTCGGCGAAGCCGGGAGTTTTCGTCAGCTCGAGCAAGGCCCGGAAATTCCGTTCGCGCGCCGCGGGATCCCATTTCAGGCTTTGCGGCACATCGGGCTGCACCAGACGCAAGGCGACCTGGGGAACCGCCGCCGTTTCCGCGTCGCTCAGCCGCCACGCGCCGCCGCCCCACATCGCCGCCAAGACGAGCGCGGCAAGGATCGGACCGCTCCAGGTCGCGCCGATGTGGCGAGAAGCCTGCGCCGACCGAGGTCCGGCGGCGGCAAGCAGCGCGCCCAGCGCTACCGTGAGCAGCGATAGTCCATATGTGCCGAACAGCGCCGCAGCCTGCATCGCCGCCGGCGCGCCGCCCCAGACGGTGCCAACCAAATTCCACGGAAACCCGGTAAGAACATGTCCGCGAAGCCATTCGCCGGCGGTCCACAACACGGCCAGCAGCAGCGCGCCAGCCGGCCCGCTTGCGCCGATGCTGACGAACGCCCAGCCAGCCAAGCCGGCGAATATCGCCAGACCGGCCGAGAGGCCCAGCGTGGCGAAAGGAATCATCCAGGCGAATTTCGGCGCATCGACCAGGAGCGCGAAGGCGATCCAGTACAGACTGGCGGCGAAATAACCGAAGGAGAACGCCCAGGCGATCCAGAATCCGCTGCGCGGCCGGGCCGCTCCCTCGAGCAGCCAATGCAAGGCGGCGAAACCGACCACGGCGAACGGCCACAAATACGCCGGCGGCAGCG
>DATFES010000151.1:0-6907 GCA_035250945.1 Alphaproteobacteria bacterium
CCGTCGACGCAGGCCGAACATCGCCGAAATACCGGCCGAGCAGCGGCGCGATGGTCGGCCAATCCTCCTCGCGCGGCACGTAGTAATGCGCGCGCACGACATCGGCGAGCGAAGCGCCCGCCTCGGCCAGCGCCGCTTTGACGTTGGCGAAGGTCTGGTGCACCTGCGCCGCGACATCCTCGGCGATGGTCATCGTCTTGTAGTCGAAACCGGTCGTGCCGGAGACGAACACCCACTCGCCCTCGACGACGGCGCGCGAGTAACCCGCCACTTTCTCGAATGCCGAACCGGAGGAAATAAGCCGACGGGTCATGCCACCGCCCTCGCCTGGCGCCGTGGCCGCAACAGCAATTCGCCGCCGCAGTTCGGGCAAAGTCGCTTCATGCCCTCGGCGCATGGGCCGCAAAAGGTGCATTCGTAGGAGCAAATATGCGCCTCGCTGTCATGCGCCAGCGCCGCGCCGCACTTCTCGCACGCCCGCTTCATTTGTAGCGCCACGGCGCGTCTCACGCCGTCTCGGAGAATAGCTCGCGGCCGATCAGCCAGCGGCGAATCTCCGAGGTTCCCGCGCCGATTTCGTAGAGTTTGGCGTCGCGCAGAAGCCGGCCGGTCGGGTAATCGTTGATGTAGCCGTTGCCGCCCAATAGTTGAATCGCGTCGAGCGCGACCTGCGTCGCCTTCTCGGCGGCGTATAGGATCGCTCCGGCGGCGTCCTTGCGCGAGGTCTGGCCGCGATCGCAGGCCTTGGCGACCGCATAGACATACGACTTGCTCGCGTTCATCGTCGTGTACATGTCGGCGAGCTTGCCCTGGACGAGTTGGAATTCGCCGATCGCCTGTCCGAATTGTTTGCGTTCATGGACATACGGCACGACGACGTCCATGCACGCCTGCATGATGCCGCAAGGGCCCGCGGCGAGAACGGCGCGCTCATAATCGAGCCCGCTCATCAGCACGTTGACGCCCTTGCCGAGCTGACCCAGAACGTTCTCCTCGGGCACCTCGCAATCCTGAAACACCAGTTCGCAGGTGTTGGAACCGCGCATGCCGAGCTTGTCGAGTTTTTGCGCGGTCGAGAAGCCAGTGAACCCCTTTTCGACCAGGAGCGCAGTGATGCCGCGCGGCCCCGCGCTGAGATCAGTCTTGGCGTAGACCACAAGCACGTCGGCGTCGGGACCGTTGGTGATCCACATCTTGCTGCCGTTGAGGACATAGCGGTCGCCACGTTTATCGGCGCGCAATTTCATGCTCACGACATCTGAACCGGCGCCGGGCTCGGACATGGCAAGCGCGCCGACATGTTCGCCTGAGACGAGCTTCGGCAAATATTTCCGTTTCTGCTCGGCGTCGCCGTTGCGGCGAATCTGGTTGACGCACAGATTCGAATGCGCGCCATACGACAGACCCACCGAAGCCGAAGCGCGGCTCACCTCCTCCATGGCGATGCAGTGTTCGAGATAACCCATCGCGGCGCCGCCATATTCCTCCTCGACCGTAATGCCGAGGATGCCGAGCTCGCCCATCTTGCGCCACAGGTCCATCGGGAATTCATTCGAGCGGTCGATATCGGCGGCGCGCGGCGCGATCTCGTCGCCGACGAAATCGCGCACGCTGTCGCGCAGCATGTCGGCCTGCTCGCCGAGCCCGAAATCGAAGTCGGGTAGACGATTGGAGATCATGAAACCGCGCTCCTCCCGAAGCAGCCTGCTGGCGATTTTGGCCCGGACTCTAGCCGGAACGGCGCCGCCGAGCGAGCATCCGATCAGCCGCGCAACGCCGGCGTGTCCGGCCGGCCGGCGAGGCACATCAAGGTCTGCAGCGCCGTCGCGGTGACGCGTTCGGCTCCGTCCTTGACCGCCGATACTTCGAATTGCGCCACGGTCAGCGTGCGACCCGGCTTCACCACCCGGCCCCGGGCGATCAACAGCTCGCCGTCGGCGGGCGCGATGAGGTTCAGCTTGTACTCGACCGTCAGCACCGCGGCATCGGCTGGCATCAGGCTGAAGGCGGCATATCCGCCCGCCGAGTCGCCGATTGTCCCGACGACCCCGCCGTGGAAGAACCCGTGCTGCTGGGTGAGCTCCGGACGGTGCTTCAGCCGGATCTCGCAATACCCGGGCCGCACGTCGGCGAGTTCCGCGCCGATGAAGGCCATCACAGCCTGACGCTCGAAACTGGCGCGTACCCGGGCGACATAATCCGAATCTTGCGGAGTGAAAGCGTTCATGGCGTCGCTCCCGGCGTTGCCTCGTGCCGCCGCGCGCGCCCAGGTCTTCGCCCGGTTCGCGTTATCGGCCGCGGATCATAATTGACGTTTACGTAAACGTCAATATCTCGTTGGTTGGCCTTCGCCATGCCAGAGGGCTACCGTGGTTCGATCGACCGGGAGGGATCAATGAAAAACCTGGCGCCCGATATCTTCCGCCAGCGGCTGCTCATCGAGGGGTTCTATCAACGCAGCGTCGACGAGGACGCGATCCGCGATTACCTGATGGGCCTGGCGAAACATCTGAGCTTGCGAACGTACGGCGCGCCGGTGGTGTTCGCGCCCGCGAGCGGGGCCGGACGGCCCGAAAACGCCGGATACGACGCATTCGTGCCGTTGATCGACAGCGGAATCTCCGCTTATTTCTGGTCGGGCCCGCGGTTCTTGTCGATCGTGCTCTATACTTGCAAGGGATTCGCGGCCGACGACGCCGTCGCCTACACCCGCGACTGCTTCAAAATCGAAGGCGAGATCGTCAGCCATGCCTTCTGACCCGTGCCGTCACCGGCCGCGCTTTCGGCCAGCCAGGCTGGCGAGTTGCTCGATGCAGCGCGCCTCGACCTGGGCGAGCTCTGCCAGCGTCTCGGCAATGTCGGTGCGCTGACGCTCGAGTGCGGCGCGCCGCTCCTTGATCTTGCCGAGAAAGTAGCGAAGCTGCCCGCCCTCGCCTGGGTCGGCGTCGTACAAATCGATGATTTCGCGAATCTCACCAAGCGAAAATCCGAGCCGTTTGCCGCGCAAGATGAGCTTGAGCCGCACGCGGTCGCGCGGACTGAAGACGCGCCGCTGGCCCTTGCGCGCGGGGCTGATCAGGCCTTCGTCTTCATAAAAGCGGATGGTGCGCGTCGTTACAGCGAACTCGCGCGCCAGATCGGCGATCGAATAGCTGGCGTCGGCGGCGGCGCTTTTCACAGAAGAAGCCATGTCGCCAACCCGAGGAACGAGAGGAACCCGACGACGTCGGTCACCGTGGTGAGAATCACCGTCGAGGCGATCGCCGGATCGATGTTGAGCCGTTGCAGAATCACCGGAATCACCAGTCCCGCGAACCCGGCGGCAAGGAGATTTATGATCATTGCCGATGCGATGCAAGCGCCGATAAGCCATTCGTCGAACCACGCGACCGCCACCGCGCCGGTGATGATCGCGAAGATGATTCCGTTGATGCCGCCGATGATCACCTCGCGATAAAGAATCCGCAACGCGTTCGCCGTCGTCAGTTCGCGCAGCGCCAGCGCGCGCACGGCGACCGCCAGCGTCTGCGTTCCCGCGTTGCCTCCCATCGATGCGGTGATCGGCATCAAGACGGCGAGCGCCACGATCTTCTGCAGCGTATCCTCGAACAATCCGATCACCGCCGAGGCGAGAAACGCGGTGACGAGATTGACCAGCAACCACGCGGCGCGCGAGCGGACGATATCGCCCAACGGCGTATGAACCCCGCTTTCGCTCACGCCCGAAAGGCGCATAAGGTCCTCGCCCGCCTCTTCCTCGATGACGTCGACGACGTCGTCGATGGTGATCGTGCCGACGAGCCGTCCGGCGCGATCAATCACCGGCGCCGAGACGAGATCGTGTTGCTTGAACAGAAAGGCGACTTCCTCCTGGTCCATGTCGACCGAAATCGGCCGCATGTCGGCTTCCATGATGTCGCCGATCTTTACCGGGCGTTTCGAGCGTACGAGCTTGTCGAGCGGAACCCAGCCGACCGGGCGATGTTTGGGATCGACGACGAATATGTCGTAGAAATCGCCGGGCAATTCGTCGGATTCGCGCATGTCGTCGATGCAGTCGCCGACCGTCCAGTACTGCGGCACCGCCACGACCTCGCGGCGCATCAAGCGGCCAGCGCTTTCCTCGGGAAACGCCAGCGCCTCCTCGAGCTGGCCGCGCAGCGCCGCCGGGATGGCGTGCAGCACCTGGCGCCGCTTGGCTTCCTCCAGCCCCTCGATGATGTAGAGCGCATCGTCGGACTCGAGCCCGACAATCGCCGCCGCCAAGTCCTTGGTCCCGAGCTGTTCGGCGACGGCGTTGCGCACCGGTTCGTCGAGTTCGGGCAGGATCTCGACCGGGAAGCTCCGGCGCAGCACCTCGACCAGCATGCGCTGTTTTCCGGCATCCAAGATTTCGAGCAGGTCGGCGAGATCGGCGTAGTGCAGCCCATCGACGGCGAGCAGCACAGCGGGATCGTCGCCGCGTTCGAGCGCGTTCGCAACGTCGTCGATGAGCTCGGGCGGTAGTTCGAGACGCCGCGCGCCCTCGACGATCTCCGGCGCTTGGCTGGGCGGCTCCGCCGCCGGCCCGGACATCGGCTTATCCGAGCGCCTGCGCGGCGGGACGATCCTGCGCCTCGACGACGCACAGCGCGGTCATGTTGACGATACCGCGGACGGTGGTCGAGGAATCGAGCACATGCGCCGGCCGCGCGGTGCCGAGCAGGATCGGTCCCACTTTTTGCCCCGTCGCCATCTCGCGCAGCAAATTGTATGCGATGTTGGCGGAGTCAAGGTTCGGCATCACCAATAGATTGGCGGCGCCGCGCAGCCGCGCGTCGGGAAAGGCGCGCGCACGCGCCTCTTCCGACAGCGCCGCTTCGGCGTTCATCTCGCCGTCGATGACCAGCTCGGGACGTCGATTGTTGATCAGGGCCAGCGCTTCGCGCATCTTGTCGGCCGAGGCGGTGTTCATGCTGCCGAAGTTCGACGCCGATAACAGCGCCGCCCTGGGCTCGATGCCGAACCGCTTGACCATGTCGGCGGCGCGCAGCGTCATGTCGGCGATCGCCGCCGCCGAGGGATCGGAGGCGACATGCGTGTCGCAAATGAACAGCGTACCTTTGGGCACGATCAGCACGGTGAGCGCCGCCGGCTGGGCCACGCCCGGCTTGAGCTCGAGCACGTCGACGACGTCGCGCAGAATGCGGTGGAACCGGCCGATGAGCCCGCAGATCATTCCGTCCGCCTCGCCCTGGCGGACCATTAGCGCGGCGATCACCGCGTTGCGCACCCGCACGAATGTGCGCGCCGCGTCCGGCGACACGCCACGCCGTCCCATCAGCTTGTGATAAAGCGTCCAGTCGCGCAGGTAATGCGGCAGGTCCTCGGGGTTGCGCAACTCGACGTCGCGGTCGAGCCGCATGCGTAGCCCGAGATTTTCGATGCGTTTGCGAATGGTCTCGCGGCGACCGACGACGATCGGCCGCGCCAAGCCCTCGTCGACGACGGTCTGCGCGGCGCGCAACACGCGCTCGTCCTCGCCGTCGGCGTAGACGATGCGACGCGGGTCCTGCTTGGCCCGCTCGAACAGCGGCTTCATCAGCAGGCCCGAGCGAAAAACGAACTGCGTCAACTGCTGCCGATAGGCGGCGAAATCGCCGATCGGCCGCGTCGCTACGCCTGAGTCCATTGCCGCCTTGGCGACCGCCGGAGCGATTTCGAGGATGAGCCGCGGATCGAAAGGCTTCGGAATCAGATTCTCCGGCCCGAAGACCGGCGGCTCGCCGCCATACGCCGCGACGACGATCTCCGACGGCTCGGCGGTGGCAAGATCGGCGAGCGCGCGCACGCACGCGATCTTCATCGCCTCGTTGATCGTCGTCGCGCCGACATCGAGCGCGCCGCGGAAGATGAAGGGAAAGCAGAGCACGTTGTTGACTTGATTTGGATAGTCCGAGCGGCCGGTCGCGATCACCGCGTCGGAGCGCACGGCCTTCACCTCCTCAGGCATGATCTCCGGCACCGGGTTGGCGAGCGCCAGGACCAGCGGCTTCGCCGCCATCTTCTTCACCATCTCGGGCCTGAGTACGCCGGGCGCCGACAGACCAAGGAAAACGTCGGCGCCATCGATGACGTCGCCGAGCGCCCGTGCCTTGGTCGCGCGCGCGTAACGCGCCTTGCGCGGATCCATGAGCGTCTTGCGCCCCTCGTAGACCACGCCCTCGATATCCGTCACCCAGACGTTCTCGAGCGGCAGGCCCATGTCGACCAGGAGATCGAGGCAGGCGATCGCCGCCGCACCGGCTCCCGACGTCACCAGCTTGACCTTGGCGAGATCCTTGCCGACGACGCGCAGACCATTGAGGATGGCGGCCGAGACGATGATCGCGGTGCCGTGCTGGTCATCATGGAAGACCGGGATCTGCAGCCGCTGCCGCAGCTTCGACTCGATTTCGAAGCACTCCGGCGCCTTGATGTCCTCGAGATTGATGCCGCCGAACGTCGGCTCGAGCGCGGCGACGATATCGATCAGCTTGTCGGGATCGCGTTCATCGACCTCGATGTCGAAAACGTCGATGCCGGCAAACTTCTTGAACAGCACCGCCTTGCCTTCCATCACCGGCTTGGCGGCAAGCGGCCCGATTGCGCCAAGGCCCAATACCGCCGTGCCGTTGGTGATGACCGCGACCAGATTGCCGCGCGCCGTCAGCATCGATGCTTCCGCCGGGTCGGCGACGATCGCCTCGCACGCGGCCGCTACGCCCGGCGAATAGGCGAGCGCCAAGTCGCGCTGGTTGGCGAGCGGCTTGGTTGCGACGATGGCGAGTTTACCCGGCTGCGGCTGGCGATGATATTCGAGCGCGCTGTCACGCAGCTTGTCGGGCATTGGCGTCTCCCCTGGATGGCTTTGCGCCGGAATATGCGG